>JAAEQP010001197.1 GCA_024231375.1 bacterium
AGCTATCCCAACTGGCATAGCTCTCGCTTACCGCCTCACTGTTTTCTACCGGTATTATCAGCCCTTTGACGTCCGCCGCGTCCGCCAGTTCCTTCAATTTCTCCACCAAGGCGTCCGTCTCGCCTGGGTAGGCAGCGTCCATGCGTTGTTTGTTCAGCAAGATCAGCGTCAACGGAGCGCCCTCGGTCTGGGCGCCGGTGTACACGTCCATCCGATCTCCCGATGGAGCGAGTCCCACTGTCGTGCATGGCGGCGTCGACAACGGTCCGGTGATCACTTGCAGGTGATAGGGTTCGGCGCTAAAGGCTCCGTTGTGCGAAAGCACCAGGATGTAATAATCCCCCGGGACGCGCGCCCGCACCACGCCGGTCTCATCCACCCGACCCGAGTTGGCCGAGACGACGTTCAACCGGCCCACCACGTTCAGACGGCCCACGACGTTCAATCGCCCAACCACGTTCAGCCGCCCCACCACATTCAGTCGTCCCACCACGTTCAGCCGACCCACCACATTCAGACGGCCCGCGGCGTCTACGTCCTCGGTCCCTTGAAGTTCTCCCAAGTCCTCCGCATCCATACTGGAGGTGACAATGGGGGAAAAGATCAACAGATCATAGTCATCGGGTAGATGGCTCAGGGTAGCAGTGAACTCCATCGGGGTGGCGACCGGTATCTTGAACCAATCCAAATCCAGCCCGTGAAAGATGGTCGAACTGTAGACCGGCCCCGCTTCGATGGGCGTAGCCTCGTCCCACCATTCGTTCGGTTCGTGGGG
>JAAEQP010001198.1 GCA_024231375.1 bacterium
GTCGGGTGTGAGACCGGCGCCCTCGCCGGTCGCATCGGAAGGGTGGGGCATGACCGGCGAGGGCGCCGGTCCCACACCTGAAGGCAGTCGACGGGCGTCGAAGGGCAGTTGCCGGGTGAATGAGATCTTCACTTCGTTCAGAATGACGGATAGGGAGGTCGTCGTGAGAGTCTTGTCTGTTCAGCTTCTGGTGATCGCTGCCGCTTTGTCGGCCAGCGCCGACACGCATTGGATCGACCCCACCGACTTCGCCGAGCGGGGCGGATGGAAGCTCGACACCCAATTCGTCTACCTGATGGGGTCGCCTTATCTGCTCGCGACAGGCGCGAACGCCCCCGTGGACGACGCGTGGACGGACGTCGACGTCGCCAAGCCTGGCAGGTACCGCGTCTGGGCGCGTGTACGGGATTGGCTGCCCGAGCATCACCCCGGCCGGTTTCAGATTCTGGTGAACGGCGAGCCGCTCGCGCGCGAATTGGGCGTGGCGGACCGGGATGACTGGCATTGGGTGGCGGTAGGCGATGTTTCGCTGGAAGAGAGAACCATCCGCATCACGCTGCACGATCTTACGGGCGGATTCGGCCGCTGCGCGGGCATCATCGTCACGTCGGACATGAACTACGTTCCCCCGCGGGAAGTGGACGCGGTCGTGGCGGAACGCGCGCGGTTGCGCGGTATCGACACCCGCCCCAAACCCATGGGCCGGTTCGACGTGGTGGTGGTAGGCGGCGGTCCGGCGGGGTGTCCGGCGGCCATCGCGGCAGCGCGCATGGGGGCGCGGACGGCGCTCATCCAAGACCGGCCTGTCCTCGGGGGCAACGCCAGCAATGAACTCGGCGTGCCCATGGAAGGCGCGTCCATCCTGAACCGAAACGCTCGGGAAACCGGCATCGTGGAAGAAGCGTCGCGTGTTCGCGTGCAGAACGGGTTCCCGAAGATGAGCGAACCTTTCAGACTGCTGACGGATGCGGAACCCAACCTGACGGTGTTCCTGAACACGCGCATGATTGGCGTGACCATGGCTTCGGCCTCCCGTATCGAATCGCTGCGTACGGTCCACGTGCTCGACGGAACCTACGGCGAATTCCAGGCGGACTACGTGGTCGATTGCACGGGCGACGGCTGGGTGGGGTACTACGCCGGCGCGCAGTACCGGCTGGGTCGCGAAGCGAAGTGGGAGTACAACGAGCAAGACGCGCCCGAACAGCCTGACGGCATCACCATGAGCGGCTGCATCATGGGTGGCGACAATGTGTCCTACAGGGCGGAGGACACGGGCAAGCCCGTGGCGTACGTGGCGCCCGCATGGGCAGCCCCAATCCCCGATCTGCACAAACTGAAACGGTTCCCACGGAACATGGTCACGGGCGAATGGTGGATGGAGCACCCGGGCATTCGCGACGACCTGTACAACGCCGAGGAAGCGCGCGACGAGCTGGTCCGGATTACGTTTGGCTACTGGGACTACATCAAGAACCGGTGGCCGAACCGTAAGCGCGCCGAGCGCTATGCTCTGACCAAGGTGCCCTACATCAACGCGAAGCGGGAATCGCGCCGGTTGGTGGGCGACTACATGCTGACCGAGAACGATGTACTGGAGAACACGCACTTCCCGGATACCGTGGCCTACGCAGGCTGGCCCATGGACATCCACAACCCGAACGGCATCTACAAGGGACCGGAAGGCCCGTATCACACAAACCACAACTATCCGGGGCTGTGCCGGATTCCCTTCTCGTGTTTGTACTCGGTGAACGTCGACAACCTTCTGTTTGCGGGGCGGTGCGCCAGCGTAACGCACCTTGCCCTGGGCGCGGTGCGGGTGGAACGCACGCTATGCACTCTGGGTCAGGCCGCGGGAACGGGGGCAGCCCTCTGTGCGCGTCACGACATGACGCCCCGGCAACTCCGCGCAGACCGCATTCAGGAATTGCAGCAGACGTTGCTGAAGAACGACCAGTACATCCCGGACCGTGTGAATCAAGACCCGAACGACCTGGCACGGTCGGCGACCGTTGCCGCGTCGTCGGCAGCAACCGAAGTCACGTTCACGGCGGACAATGTGCGGCCGGGCAGAATGTACCACGCTCTCGATCACCACAGGGCCTTCATGTTCCCCACGGTACGGCCCGTGAAGTCGGCATCACTGCTGCTGAAATCCACCGCGGATGCACCGGTCACTGCACGCCTGCACCTGCGCGGTTCTGAAGCGGCCGGCGACTTCAGCGCGACGGATGACATCGCCGTGGCCGAGGCCGCCGTGCCCGCAGGTCGCGAGAGTTGGGTGACGTTCGCGTTCAACGCTGGCGTGGCCGTGCCCTTCGCATGGGTATACCTGGAGCCCGTCGAAGGCGTGTCGTGGCGTTTGATGGACTCGTCGTTCGGGGAGACCTTCCGCGCGTACGCGTCGCGAGG
The DNA here is from genome assembly GCA_024231375.1 of bacterium. The sequence continues at coordinate 2,416 of JAAEQP010001198.1, forward strand.
AGCGGACAGTCCCTTAGAGTGGATCGTGCGTCACGAGCGGTACTGCTGCTACTTCGACCCGCCTGCGGGGGTCCGCGTGGACTGTAGCCCCGAAAACGTCGTCAACGGTATCAGTCGAACGGTAGGCGGCGACACCAACCTATGGAAATCCGATCCGGCGGAGGGATGGCCTCAGTGGATCGAGTTGGCGTTTCCAGAGAAGGTTATGGCCAACACGGCCCAGGTCACTTTCGGCACAGATATCAATGCGCGTCGCCTGTCCAAGGTGAAGGATCCCAACACCGGAGAAACGGTGCTTCCTATTGTGTCGGACTACACGCTCAGCGCCTTCGACGGGACGTCGTGGCGTGAAATCGTCGAGGTGAAGGACAACTACCAACGTTGGCGACGACACACGTTCGACGCCAGGGAGATGGAACGTCTGCGCGTGACCGTTACCGGCGGGGTGGGCGTCGATGCTGCCGAAGTCTGCGAGATCCGGGTGTATGACGAGTAGCGGCGGGGCTGTTGAGAAGAGGACGACCCGATGCATCCAGTCTCACCGAAAGAAACCACTTCTACGTCATCCCGAGCGAAGTCGAGGGATCTCTCATCGGCGAGCGCCCACCTACAAGAGATCCCTCGACTTCGCTCGGGATGACGTGAAGGTGGTGTATGTCGGTCAGAGTGGGGAACAGGTGCTCAGCAAGATGTCAAGCGCCTGTCAAATGGGATGAGCAAAGGCGCTCCTCTGAGCAGCCCTGCGGCCCCTACTCGTCGCCTGTCCCCAGCGATCCGAGGGTTCCCTCGATGGCCTTGGCCATCTTCCGTAGATTCGCGGGGATGTCCTTCGCCAGGGGGTCAAGCACGGAGACCGTGCCGTCGATGCTCTTGGCGATATGCTCAGCGCTACGCGTGTCGAACTGGGGCTGCACGAAGATGACGGTCACGCCGTCCTTGCGCGCGCGTTCGATGAGGGTCTGCAACTGCCTGGGCGTGGGACTCTTCCCTTCCATCTCCACGGCAACCTGCTCCAGCCCGTAGGCGTCGGTGAAGTAGCCGTAGGACGGGTGAAATACGTAGAGCCGCCTCCCTTTGAACCGATCCAGCCTCAGGGAGAGGAAGTGGTCCAGGTCGTTCAACTCCTCCACCAGGCGGTCGCAATTCAGTGTGTACACGTCGGCGTGATCGGGGTCCGCCGCCGCCAAGGCGTCCCGCATGGTGCGCGCTTGGATCTTCAGACATGCCGGCGCCAGCCAGATGTGCGGGTCCGTGCCTTCAGGACCATGCGCGTGGTCTTCGGCTGGATTCCCATGGTGATGATGTTCGCCAAGACATCTGAGGGGCACGCCTTCGCGCGTGTCCACGAGGGTGCCGGTCATGACCTCCTGAATCTTCGGTATGAGTGCGGCCTCGAAAGGCACGCCCACCCGGAAGAACAGGTCGGCCTCGGCAAGGGCTGCGATCTGCTTCATGTCCGGCGCATAGGTCGCGGGGCTCTGCCCAGGCTGCACCAGCACATGAACGCGCGCATGGGGTCCGGCCAGCCGCTCCACCAGATAGGACTGGGGCAACACGCTCACAAACACGTCGAGGGCGGCGTCTTCACCGCCACCGCTGGGGGCCGCGTCGTCAGTGGGCCCGAAGCAGCCGGATGTCAGAAGTATGCAGATCGCCCCGGCGCATAGCGCCGTCGTTGTTCGTTGCCGCCGTCCCGCATCCGTCACCATGGGATTCCTTTCGTCGCCGGTTGAGAGCGCCTCAATCCAGTGGCTCTTTCGTTCCAACACTTTAGCATCAATCGGTATTGCACGGAAA
>JAAEQP010001199.1 GCA_024231375.1 bacterium
AGCTTGCAGGGGAAGACGCCCCGTTCTTCCTCCAGTACTGGCCGCTTTGGCCGCTCAATTTCGTCAATGACCAGGAACAGAACGAATCGCTGAACGGCGGACACTTCGCGGAGAAACTCCAGCGCCTCGACGGGATGCTCGGAGAGGTGTTCGACAAAGTCGATGAACTTGGCATCGCGGAGAACACCGTGGTCGTGCTGATGGCCGACAACGGCCTGATGCACTTCTACCCCAGCTACACCAGCGGCCTGAACGAGTTGGTCTACCGCGGAGGGAAGACCGAGCACCTCGAAGGCGGTGTGCGAGTCGATGCCTTCGTTCGCTGGCCAGGCGTCATCGAGGCCGGCAGCGCCGCGGGCGACATTGTCCATGTTACCGATCTCTACACGACCTTCGCCCGTCTCGCGCAGGCGACGCAGTACATCCCGACCGATCGCGTGATTGATGGGATCGACCAGACCGCGTTGCTGCTCAAGGGCGAACACCACGGCCGCCGTGATTACGTCTACATCTACGAAAACGAGGTGCTGCGCTCGGTCGTGAAGCAGGAGTTGAAGATGCACATCCCGGCGCCCGGCGTCCCGGGTGCCACAGCCCCGGTCTTCAATCTCTTCCGTGACCCGCGTGAGGAACAGGCCTTCGTCGGTCTGCCGCTTTGGTCCGGCGCCAGCTTCCAGGACATGATCAAGCGCCACATGATGACGATTGCGAAGCACCCGCACTTCAAGTTGGGCAAGGGGCAACCCTACGAAGGTATCGAGAACCTCCGGCCGGAAAGCAGGGAGACCGTCGAGACCTTCATGTCCTGGCATTGAATCCTGACGGCCTTCGCATCTAGCCCGTATATTTCATCGGGTTTCGTCGCGAGCGCGTGAAGATTGCGTCAGGTCAGGTGCTTGGCGCAGCCCGCCGGACGACAGCGTGTCGAGACACGTCGAGGTCGGCGAACGAGGCAAGTGCCTGAGATGGCGTGAGATTCACGCGCGCAGCACGAAGCCGGTGAAGTATGCGGGCGTACGGGAACGGCCTGAGTACACCGTTCGAACAGTCGCGTGATGCCGCTCGAATTCACGAAGCGCGCGCTACGCTTGCCTTACA
>JAAEQP010001200.1 GCA_024231375.1 bacterium
CTCGTCGGTTTCTTCGATCACCTGGATGCCGGTGATGTGGGGATCCATGTTGGGGTTGGCGACCGTATAGTCGAGGTCCCAATGCGCGTAGGGGTCGAAATCATCACCCACATCCATCTCGCGTTTGACGCGTCGAAGGAAGTTGGTCCAGAAGAACTCGCCGATGGGAACCCGGTCAGGTTCGCGGTGATCCAATGCCGCGAGAACGCGGGTAGTCTTCTCTTCAGCCCGTGTCATGGGAGCCCCCTTTCGCTTGTCTTCGATGTCGTGAGGTGCAGTATATACGGCAGACGGCGGCTCGGCAAAGGGGGATCGGAAGTCCGGAATGGTGCGTGCTCGCCCCGCCTCTGGCGGGCCTCGACACACCCTACGCAGATGAGGAGCGCCGGGGATGTCGGGCGATGCAGCGAAGCCAGGGCACGCGGAAGCGTGCCCCTACCACGTGATCGCTCTTTTCACGGGGTAGCGGCAATAGAGGCTTGGACGGTCGCGGCGTAGCGCGACCCTACCGAATCGCGGCGGTGTCGAGGCCGGTCACGATGCCGTCGGCGGTAGCCACGTGAAGGAC
>JAAEQP010001201.1 GCA_024231375.1 bacterium
CGAGGGCACGCGCAACGCCGAGGGCGCGTTCGCGCCTCAGGGTGAGTTCAGCCGTGTCGTCCGTGGCGGGATTGAGGCAGATCAGGCAGTCCAATGCGGTATCGCCGGGAGGTTCCGCGCTGGCGCAGCAAGCGAGGCATACAAGGACCAGTGAGACGGACGCAGTGGTCGCGAACCGGGTGCGTTGTTGCCAGTGGACTGTCATGGCTCTTCCCTCATCCGTTGACTCACAGGCCGCGCCGCGGGTCAGGTCGATGGAGGCGGCGGTGGCGGTGGCGGACCCGCGAACAGGGGCGCCAGATCCGGCACTTCGCCCGCAGGCAGCCAAGCGTCCATGCCTTGTTGCCATACATGGGTGGTCGTGGTGAGTTGCCCGGACTGGATCTGACTCCTCAGGACGTCCAGCGTGAACGGTCCTGCCTGCTGACCGTTGGGCGCGGCGTACCACTGGACCGACTGTTGGGGGGGCGGAGGTGGCGCGGCCTGTTGGGCCTGGGGCGCGGCGGCGGCGCCCATCTGCTGCGCCATGGCGAACCCGGCGCCCAGTCCCATGGCCGACGCGGCTTCGCCACCACCGGGTTGACCCGCCACGTCCCGCATGGCGTCGGCGGCAGCCACTTTCTGATACCGTTCGACTTCGTTCTGGTCGAGGGCGCGGGACCCTGCCGCGCGGTCAATCATCTGCTGCACCTCAGGGGGCACGGTGACAGACTCGACGAGCAGATCGACGAGTTCAAGTCCGTACTGATCGAGGTCGTCATGCACGGCCTTCTTCAGGGCCACCTCGATCTCCTGGTACTTGGAGGGCAGATCGAGCACGGTCTCCATGACCGTGGGGAGAATCGTGGCGAACCGGGCAATGATGAACCGACGGAGCCATTCCTCGATGGCGTAGGTGGTTTCCAGTCCTTGAGAGCCCACGAGGGTGCGCAGGAATACGCTGGGGTCGCTCACGCGGATGGAGAAGGCTCCGAAGGCGCGCAGGTGAACGGCCTTGAACTCGGAATCCCGGTAGAGGACCGGCGAGGGCGTGCCCCAACCGAGGTTGGTGAAGGTGCGCAGTTGCACGAAGTAGACGTAGGCGCGGAAAGGCGATTTTCCACCGTAGGCGGCCAGGTTGAGTAGCTTGCTGAGGACGGGGAGATTCTTGGTCTCCAGGGTGTAGCGGCCCGCCCGGAAGCCGTCGGTGGGACGACCGTCGCGGAAGAACATGGCGACCTGGCCGTCTTGCACGATGAGCTGCGAGCCCGTGATGAACTCGCCCGTGCCGTCCTGGGGGACACGTGCCACCAGGATTTCCCCCGTCTGATCCTGAAACTCGATTACGGACATGGGCATGGCTACCGTCTCCTCACGCCATCAGCGCGCGTTCGCGTTTGCGTAGCGTGCTAACAACCAAATCGGCCTGAGCCGCGAGCCGGTTCAACAGATCCGGCGCGCCCTCCTCTTCGACAGACAGCGATTCGCTCGACAGGCTCACCAATCCGGTGACCTGTTCCGCCAGGGCGGCGTTCCAGTCGGGTCCATCGAAGCCCGACCGCGACGCGGACACGTGGACGGCCTCCAGTCCGGAAAGGGCCATATCTACCCGCTTACCCACACGGTCGGCCAAGAGGGCGTGGGCAGGGAACCGTTCGCCGAGTTCGGCGACGGTCCGCTTCACGCTCTCGACATCGGGCACGCTGAATTGAATGGACCGGCGTTCTTCGGCTACTTCCTGGTCCATGGCTTCGACCTCGATGTCCTTGGAGTAGAGGAAGAAGGCTGCGGCAAAGAAGAGGAAGGTGAGGACCAGGTACACCATAAACACGCGGTCGGTGTAGAAGGTGTCGGCCTTCTCGGGGTTCGCCGCCAGGATAGCGGTGACGATGGCCAGGACCAGCCACACGCCGATGAGGATCTGAACCTGGATCCGGGTCGGCGGCGTGGCGGTGGGTACGCCCAGCGCGGCCAGTTTGGAGTGGGCCAGATGGGTGAAGGACACGAGCAACGCGAAGCAGACGATGCTGGCCGCTACGTAGAAGGCCTGGCCCCGTTCGGGACCCGGCACGAAGACCGCGAACATCGAACACACTACGAGCACGCCGATAAAGGCGAGAACTGCGTACCAAATCAGTGTCGAACCGACGGATCGAGTCACCGCCATGATGCCTTCTCCCTTTGCCTGCGGTTCTGCGCAGCCCTCGGAAGGGGTCCACGTGGTCAGCCTATGTCAAGTCTCGCGGCGCGGTCCGTCCTATACCAGCGACCGGCCTTGAGCGTCGGTGTTGATGCCGCCGACGAGGATCATGATGCCCTCGATGAGGCCCCAGACGTAGACGCCGATGCTGATGAACACGCCGATGCAGATCATGGATGTGACCCATCCGATGATCTGGAGGACGAGCATCGCGACACCCAACCCTGTGAATCCGAGATAGAAACGGTGAATGCCAAGGCCGCCGAGGAAGATACCCAGCAGTCCCGCAACCACTTTCGATTTGGTTCCTGGTTCCGCGGCCACACCTTGAGCAGCGCCGCCTTGGACCTGTACGACCACCTGAGGCTGTGCCCCCTGCTGTGGCGGAGCCTCTTGAGGAACGGCCCCTCCACATTTCACGCACTTGGTCGTACCGGCAGGAACACTGGCCCCACAATTCGGACAATTCATCTTCATTACCCCCTTGTCCAAGACGCCCGGCCGCCAAAGCTCGGGCATCCGACTCTGCACCCTGGACCCCAATCACTCCGAGCAGTAAGCAAAACTCATATTACGAGAGAGGTGTGAATAAGTCAACAAGCGAGGAAGGGTCTCTCCGCGAAGAGAGGAAGTGACTGCGAGCTGCTGGAAAGGGCTCCGTCCGGGACCTCTTGAGTGTGGCATGGCCTTCCCTTTCGTTTCGCGTCCCGGCCCACCAGGATTCGGAAGACTCACCGCCAGCGGCACGCGGCGCGGGGACTGTCTTCAGCCAAACGGAGTTGCTTGGCTTCATGACGATTCGGTCGTCCCTACGGGACTTCTCATGGTTGGCGGCGCTTTCCCAGGAATGAATTCCTGGGCTATCTTCGGGCCGTCCCTTCCGGGACTTAGCGAGAATGCCTCTCCGCAGAACAGTCGCCGGGACAAGAGATCCCTCGACTTCGCTCGCTGGGGTCAGTCCCGCATTTTTCGCCTCCGTTTCGGGTTTCGTTTGGCTCTATCATTCAGGATTCGTCAGCGGCAAGACTTCTTCAACAGTCCCACAGCCGAGCCGTTGAAAGAGTCGCCGTCCAGGGCTTCTTGAGTGTGGTCCCCTTCGTTCCGTGCCCTGCAGCCATAATCTGGAGCGCGGCGAACGGCACACTGCGAACCAGACGCCCTGACCATGTCATCTACAGGGATGACGTGAAGGTGGTGTGTGTCGATGGGAATGGGGAACTGACGCTCAGTGAGGTGTTGGCGCGTGTTGAGCGGGTTGAGTGAGGGTGCGCCTTTCTCAGCGGGTCCTCTTCCAAGGATTGGCTTAGAGGAACACGGACCGTTCGCCATCCATCCATTCAAACAGGGAATGGCCCAACTTGCGCAGCAGGGCGTCGAGTCGAACGATGGGAAACCCGAGCACGTTCTGGTAGCAGCCGTTGTAGGATGCGACGAGCAGGCTTCCGGGACCGTCGACGGTGTAGGCGCCGGCGCGGTCCACGGGGTTGACGGCATCGACGAAGGCGTCGATCTCGTGGTCCGACAGGCTACGAAAGGTGACATCGGTGGATTCGAAGCCTTCGGCGGTTCGCCCCGAAGCGGTGTCGGCGACGGCAAGGCCCGTGAGCACCTGATGGGTGTGGCCGGACAAGCGTTGGAGCATGGACCGGGCCTCATCGAGGTCGGCGGGCTTTCCGAGGACGTGTTCGTCGAGGAAGACCAACGTATCGGCGGCGATGACAATGGCGGGCGAGTCGAGACGAGCGATCACGTCGTCGCGCTTTGCTTGGGCGTTCGTGACGACGATCTCGCCGGGAACGCCTTCGAAGATCTCGTCGGCCCCGCTGGGGATAACGTCGAATTCCACACCCAACGCGGCAAGCAGGGCCTTGCGGCGGGGAGATTGGGACGCAAGGACGACGCGGGTCACAATCCGCCCTCGCCTTCCTTGGGACAGCACGGGGGCGCGGCTTCCGGTGATTCGGTCGCGGGGGCGGCCGCCGGGGCGGCCGCCGGGGCGGGCGCCGGAGGGGGAATCGTGATGACCTGGACAGGTCGCGGAATCCACTTGCCTTCAGGGCCGACCGTTTCGACGATCTGCTCGTCTTCGACGATGGTGGTGCCCTCGGGCAGGTTCACTTGAACGGCTTGGGGAGCCTTCAACCCATTGACGCGGTATTCGTCCAGTTGGATGATCGTCTCGGTTTCCGCGTCGTTGCGCACTTGAATCCGAACCGGCAGGTAGTCCTTGCCGCGCAAGTAAAGCCGAACCCATTCAAAGTAGAGGGGGGCTTCCGCCTCTTGGCCGTCGGCGGCGGGATCCTCCAGGGGGACAGGCTTCGGCGTGAGTTGGAGGGCGACTGTCGCGCCCGCGACGTCGTCCGGTGAGACGAAGGCAATGTCGTAGGCTTCGCGGAGCCGCTTGGTATCGGTGTCAAACCCCACGAAAAGGGCTTCCGTCTCGGGTTCGTCGGCCAAGTTGAAGGTCTGGACCTGTTCGAGGAAGGGGTCGTATTCGTATACGCGGAGCATGTCGATGATGTAGACCAACTCGGGGTCGTCGTAGTGGAACACGATGCGGCGGGGCTTCATGAAGCGCAGTTCACCCATGGACCGGTACTGGTCGTCGGGCGAGATGCTGTCTTGCGTGAATTGGGCCTGAAGCGACTCGATATGGTCGCGCTTCTCGGTGAAGTCTTTGAAGAACGCATCGAAATCGGGCGGTTCCGCGGCGGCCGCCAAGGCCAATACTGCCATCAACATGGTCATTATCCTCCGAGTCGGGTTACACAATCACCCAGACTCCGAATCCCTTGAGGCTTCCGAGAGTTCCCCGTCGGCGCTTTCTGAGGGCACATGGTTGTCCGGCGCGGGGGGCACCGCCTCAACCGTGTCCTCCGCCAGTTCCGCGATGGCCGGTGGCGCGTCGGGGTCGCGGGGGTCGTCGAGGACGGGTTCGTCCTCAACCGCTCCCCCACTCTCCGCCAGCGCCTGTGCCCGTTGGACGGCCTCCGACGCCTCGATGGCCAAGGTCTTAGCTTCGGGGTCGATATCCACGAGATCCATCAGCAGTTGGGGTTCGTCCTCGGGTATCAGGCTATCCACGAGGAGCTTGTGCGACTCCAGGGTGGTGAGCAACTCGATGCGGAGACGACGACGTTCCTCGCGGAGCCGTTGGATGTCGAGGGTCAACTCAGCGGACTTGTTGTGGGCGGCGAGTTCGGCTTCCATCTTGTGGACGCGCGCGTCGCGGAGCATGGTGTGGGCTTCGCGCTTGGCGGTCTCGAGCACTTGTTCGCCGAATCGCTGCGAAGACATGAGGGCGCTGCGGAGCGTGCCTTCCATCTGGCGATACTGGGACAAGTCTTCCCGGAGCCGTTCGTTATCCTGCTTCAGGTCGCGGATCTGGTTCAGGTGTCCCTCGAGTTGGTCGGCCACGCGTTCGAGAAACGCGGTGACCTGGGCGCGGTCCAGACCGCCGAATACCGAGCGCTTGAACTCCTGGGAATAGAGGTCGCTGGGCGCGAGAGCCCCCTCTTCGCCCAGCACTTCCGAGACGACCTTGTCCTTTCTCATCGGCGGTACTCCGGTTCGTCCGTCGTTGTCACGGGTGCCGTTACTGGCCCAACTCTTTGGACCGGGCCGCGGCGGCCTGAACGCCGGCCGCGATCACGCCAGCCAGATTCTTCTCGTCAAACGCCGCGAGGGCGGCTGCCGTGGTGCCTCCTTTGGAGGTGACGCGTTCGCGCAGGGTCGATGCGGATTCGCCGGAATCCCGCAACTGGATGGCCGCGCCAAGGGCGGTCTGTGCGGCCAGACGCGCGGCCTGGTCTTCGGGCAATCCGAGATCCGTGGCGGCCTGGACGAGGCATTCCACCACGCGGAAGAAGTAAGCAGGGCCGCTTCCGCTCAGCGCCGTGATGGTGTCGATAGCGGACTCGGGTACGAACTCCGCTGTGCCGACGGCCTCGAACATGGCTTGGGCGGCCTCGCGATCCGCGTCCGTGCAGTTGTCGCTGAACGCGACCCCGGCAGCGCCCGCACCGAACACCGCAGGCAGGTTGGGCATCGTGCGGACGACGCGCCGGCCGGCGCCGAGCTTGGCTTGGATACCGGCGATGGACACGCCGGCCATGATGCTGACCACGAGGGCGTCCTCGGGAAGCGAGGCGGCCGTGGCATCGGCCACGTCACCGAAGCTCTGAGGCTTCACCGAGAGCAGCAGGGTCTGACTCCGGCTTGCCAGGTCTTCCATGGAGGAAGCGGCGGAAATGCCAAGCGCCTGGGCAGCATCCTGCTTCTCGCCATCCACATCGAACGCGGCCATGCGGTCGGGTCCCAGCGTTTCTTTCTTGATGAGGCCGCGTACGATGGCCTGCCCCATGTTGCCGAACCCGAGGATGCCTAGTGTGCCGTCGATTGCCATGGTTTCTACTCCTGTTCCGTTGCGTCGATGTCCAGGGCCACCGCGATCTCGTCACAATCCGGGAACGACGGACAACGGACGCAGTCGCGAAAGACCTTGGTAGGCAGGTCGTGCTTGTCAATGACGTGGAAGCCTTCCTTCTCAAAGAAGCCGGGCACCCGCGTGAGGGCGTACACGCGCGCGATGCCCAAGGTACGGGCTTCGGCGAGGCACGCGGTCACCATCTGAGCGCCTACGTGTTTGCCGCGCGACTCGGGGCGTACCACGATCGACCGAATCTCGGCGAGATTGGACATGTCTATGTGGAGGGCGCAGCAGCCGCCGATCCGGCCGTCTTCGTCTTCGAAGACCTGGAAATCGCGGACCATTTCGTAGAGTTCGGCACTGGTGCGCGGCAACAGTTCGCCTTCGCCCGCGGCTTCGTCCAGAAGTGTCTTGATGCCGGGCACATCCGCAATGCGCGGTTTTCGGACGCCTGTCTGTTGTGTTGTTGCGGTCATGGTGCTTTCTCGCAAATCGCTTGCTGCAACGACGCGCGTGTCTCCAGAAAGTGCCGCTGCAGTGGACGCCGCACAGTGTAGCACAACCCGATGCGCACTGCGACCGGGGGGCGATCTAAGGGAGCCCCAGTTTCGGAATCGGCACAAGGCAGGAAGATTGAAGACCCCTCACCCCACCCCTCTCCCGCTGGGAGAGGGCGGAAGACGGCACGAACCAGCCTCATCACCCGCATGGAACACGACCAACTCGCTGAGTCTAGCTGCTTCGGGACGCTCCTTGTGGTCGTGAATGCGCCTGGATGGAAACTGGGGATTCCTGAGCGCCGGGCGGCGGTCAGCGAAGAGAGGAATACTAACCACGGTTCTCACGGATGGCACTGATGGGAGGGAGGCCTTTCCTCGGGCACAGCCAAAGACGTTGCACCTGCGGGCGGTTCGCGTTACCATCAGGCGGTAGGGGTTTCGATCTATGAGCAAGACGACTTGTCCGATGTGCCATTTTGTGAACTCGTCCGATCGCCAAACGTGCGGGCGATGCGGGGCGTTGTTGTCTGACGCGCGTTCGAGCGACCGTCTGAAGGCGCCGCAGTCGGGCAGGCGCAACACGACATCGTTGCGCCGGGGCCAGGTGGTGGCGGGACGGTACAAGGTGCTGGACATGATCGGCCGGGGTGGGATGGGGGCCATCTACCTGGTGCAGGATAACACGCTTCACGAGCGGGTGGCCCTGAAGACGTTGCTGCCCCAGTTCGCGCAGGACAAGATGGTGGTGGAGCGGTTCTACAACGAAGCGCGTATCGCGCGGCAGTTGTCGCATCCCAACATCGTCCGCGTACACGACATTGGCGTAGCCGACGAGGTGATGTACATCTCGATGGAGCACCTCAAAGGCCGGTCGCTCCGGAACCTGCTTGACCAACTGCCGCCCGGCGGCCGCATGCCGGTGAAGACAACGTTGAGCGTCATCGACCAACTGTGCGCGGGCCTGGAGTACGCCCACGACTTCACAATCCACCGGGACATCAAGCCCGAGAACGTGATGGTTATGGAAGACGGTTCGGTGAAGTTGATGGATTTCGGCATCTCCAAACTCATGACCAACACGAAGATGACGTCCACGTCGGTGGTGATGGGCACGCCGCACTACATGTCGCCCGAACAGCTCAAGGACAGCAGCAACGTAGACGTGCGGGCGGACGTGTACAGCGTGGGCGTAATGCTCTACGAAATCCTGGCAGGGAACCTGCCGACGGGCGTGCCGAAGCCGGCGTCCCAGATCATGCAGGACGTGCCGCCCGCGTTGGACCCCATCGTTGTCAAGTGTCTCGAGCCCGACCCCATCGACCGGTACCAGACGGTAACCGACCTGCGGGAAGCGTTGCGCCCCGTACGCGAGGTGCTCGAGAAAGGCACCAGCCTGTCGATGGCCGCGGCGGGGCAGGGCGCGGAAGATGGGGTAGGATGGGGGCGTCCCATCCTCGGCGTGGTACTGGCGGCCGTGGTGGCGTTGGTCAGCGGCGTTGGATTGTGGCAACTGCACCAGCGGCGTGAGGCGCTTGTCCAGACGGCCCGGCACGCGTCCGATCGCGCCCAGGACCCGGCCGCCGCGCAGGCGCGGCAGTTGCGCCAGTTGATGGAAGACGTGGGGCAGGCGCGAGCCGAGGCGGAGGGGGCTGCACAAGAACACCCGGAACGGCAAGACGCGTTGGCGGCGGCGGTGCGTGCCCACGATGCGGCCGATGCCGCGGCTGCGGCGCAGACGGAGGACGCCTGGGAACAGGCGCAACGGGTCCTGTTGACCTACGATCTGGTGGCGAACCCGCCCGAGGGGATGGCGTTCATCCCGGCGGGCGAAGGGACGGGGCCATTCCTGATCGACGAATGGCCTGTCTCGCTCCAGGCGTTTCGCGCCTTTGGCGAGGCCATGGAATGGCGGCCTGAGATGGCAACGGCAGCCATCACGGAGGGGCGAATGGACGGCCCGGTCACGGGGGTGTGTTTCTACGACGCTCAAGCGTACGCCGCGTGGGCAGACAAATCACTCCCGACAGTCGACCAGTGGGTGCATGCCATTGAGATGCGTCCAGACCTGATCGTGGCCGGGCTGTGCGAGTGGACGCGCACCGGATATGGCGGGCTGGACGAGGAGGACGAGGACGGCGTGCCGGCGTTGCCCTTTGGGAGTCCGGTTCAGATCTGCATGGCGATGGTTGCCGAATCAAATGAGACGCAAGACGAGGAGGACGCCGAACCGGCGCCGCCCGTTGTGGAAGTGGGCACGTGGGACTACGGTTCTCAGAGGGCCGACCTGGGGTTCCGGTGTGTTCTGGAGTTTCCTCTGACGCGGTAGAGGCGAAGAACCGCGATCGAACGTGTGCGTGTATGCCATTTGGGAGTATGAGCATGAAGAACAGAGGTGCGATCATCGCCTTGCTCGTAATCCTCGGAGCGGCCGCGGTGGTGTACGTCCGTGTCAGGACCATGCCTGAAGATGGCAGCACGACGGCGCAGCCGGGGCAACGCGGGCACGCGGCCGAGACTCAAACGCAGACCGATACGGGTCCGGCAAACCGCGTCATTGCCTACTACTTCCACGCCAACATTCGTTGCGAATCGTGCATCAAGATTGAGCGATTCACGGACCAGGCGATTCAGAGTGGATTCGCCGATGCGTTGAAGGACGGCACGCTGGAATGGCGCATCGTGAACACGGACGAACCCGAGAACGCGCACTACCTTGAGGATCTGGACGAGTTTTCGAAGTCGGTCATTCTTGTGGGGATGCGGAACGGGGAGACGGTGGAGCACAAGAGCCTTGAGGACGTGTGGCTACTGATCGAGAACCCCGCCGAGTTCCACCGGTACGTGAAGAACGAGATTCAGGCGTACCTCGACGCCTACGCGGCTGAAGAAGCACCGGCCTGACGCGGCTTCCGGACCAAGGAGTAGACCCCAGCCGCGGCGAACGCCAACCACGCCGCCAGCGAAACCCAACGACCCACCGTGTATCCTCTCGGCGCGTATTCAACCCTGAATCGGTGCTTGCCTGGCTGGAGGGGAATCCCCCGAAGGATGTAGTTCGCGGGCAACACGCGGTACGCGGTCTGCGCGCTCCCTTCCAATGCAACGGCCCGCCACCCCCGGCTGTAGGCATCGGTGATGACTAGAATCGCGGCGCGGTCGAGATCGGCCTCGATGGTGAGATGGTCGGTGGATTCGTCAACGATGGCGGCTGTGCCGCTACCGGTCCCGTCGGGCGCAGACACGGGCGGTTCCTCCAGAATCACGGTGCGCGTCGGGTCGAAGTCGGGTTGCACCATAGCGCTCAGGATTTCGCCGGGGTCGTCCAGCACGCGGGCTTCATGGACCAAGTGCAAGCGATCCATGGGCGGGCCTTGGGTGATGGGAATGACCTGAACACCAGCCTTGGACGGTCCGACCACGTGGTCTTGACGAAGCATTCGGTAGAGCGGGTGGTCGCGGACGAAATGGACGGCCTGCGAATCGCCGCGCGCGTCTCCGTGCTGGGTGTACGACATGAATTCGGCGTACCTGCGCAACACCACGGGGTCGTAGCCCCAGACGTTGTGGCCACGGATGAGCAGACTGTAGTTCTGATAGACGGGCTGCAGCACACGCTTATCGTCTTGACGGGCGTAGAAGGATTCTATCTCGGGGATGCGCGTCTCGGACAGTTCGAAGGTGGCGCGTGTGGCCCGTGCAAAGACGACGAGTTCAAGCAAGGCGATTCCGAGAACGGCGTAGGTCAACCAAGTGCGGTTGCGCAGGCGGAGTAGTCCCGCCATGACCGCGCACGTTACGCCTGCCATCAACAGGGACAGCGCGGCGCGGGACGCAGCCGCGTCCATGCCGGCTCCGTCGAATTCACGACGCACATCGCTCATGGACGCTACGGAACGCGTGACGGAGGCCCACCCGCTGTCTGGTCCGCCGCGCGCGACGTATACACCCGCAGCCAACGCCAGCAGACAGCACGCGGCGACTACGGTGGCAACGACCCACGCGCGCTTGGCGGGGTTCCGGCGCAACGCGTCGAGACCGGCACCGGCGAGGAGTGCCGCAAACAGGGTCGCGGGGAACATCAACTTGGACGGGCTCCGAAACACGCGGAAGCCCGGGACCACTGCGTAGAGGAGACGGAACACGGGGGTGTAGCGTCCCATGGCGGCGACGGCGAGGACGGCAACCATCACGGCCGCAAACCGTCGCGCGCGCTTGTCGCCGTGGATCGCGCCGTAGAGCGCCATGAGGAATCCGGCTACGCCGAAGAACAGACACATCTCGCTCAAGTACCAGCGTCCCCAGTAGGTCTGAGGCGTGCCGAAGAAGCCCGGAGCGATGAGGGTCATGAGGTTCTCGGGCGGAAAGGAATAGGCAGTGGCGAATTCGTAACTCACGCCGCCGCCGCGGACGGTCTCAGCGGCCACCTCCAATCCGGACCCAATCTGGACCGTGCTGAGCAACGCCGGGATGATGGCCATGGCGGCGAACCAAGGGACGATGCGCCAAAGGGAGCGGTCGGTTGCCAGTCGCAGAGCGATGTAGACGGCGGCTGCGAAGGCGGTGATGAAGGCGCACTGGGGAAGTCCTGCCAGGAGTTGCATGGCGGCGGCGAAAGAGCCGGCAAGGCACCAGCGCAGATTCGGCGCGGCGAGAAGACGGTCGACGGCAAGGAACACCAATGGCGTCCAGGCAACGGCGCACATGAAGGTGAGGTGTCCCGCGTAGACGTGCATGAAGTGGGCGCCCGAGAACATAACGATAGCGCCCGCGAGCACGCCGCCTTCACGCGACAGACCGCGGAACCGCGCCCATCCATAGGTCGAAGCGCCCGCGAGCAGCACATGGAGCACGATGGTCAGGTTGATGGCCAAGGCAAAGGGCAAGACGAGGTGCATCCAGTTCGGCGGATACAGGAGGGCAGATTGGAAGGAGCCGAAGAAGGGCGTGCCGCTGAAGAGGTGCGGATTCCACAGGGCCAGGTTGCCGTGGGCGAGTTCGTCGAACCCGAAATCCCGCACCGATACGAAGTAGCGGAACATGTCGGTGTAGGGACTGCCCAGGACGGGGCGGCCGAGGGTGAGCAACACGTCGCCAAAGACAGCGAGAAGGGATAGCAGAAACACGGCTGCTACGATGCGTCGGGGCGTGATGCGTTTGGGTACGAGGGTCACGTCTCCTCCCTCTGCCGCTCCCGCAAGAAAGGGGACAGACACGTCTCGCTCCCGGCGTCGCTCGCTTGCATCAGTCCCCTTTTTGCTTCGCTTGTTCGCTCAGCATGCAACACGATGATAATCCATGGCGCCGAAGTTCGCCACCTATTCGTGGCAAACAGCCTATACGACGACGCCGGGGATGCCTTCACGGTCGCACACGGCTACGTCGAAGGCGTGGCACGAGAGTTTCTTCGCGCCGGGAGTGCTCTGGGGTCCGCACCCGCACACATAGTTGGTGGCGGTCGCGCCCAGAAGGTCCTCGAACCGCTTCCACATGTCGAAGCTCTCGGTCGACAGCGACACGGGGATGTCCGGGTCGTACTTGCGAATCTCGCGGAGATAGTGTTCGTAGATTTCGGCACGCACCCATTCCGGGAAGGGTTTGGTCGTGGTATTGGCGACCTCTTCCTCGCTTTCCTCGGCGGCACGGACATAGGCAGGCTCAAGGAGGTCCACCGGGAGGTGGGCCTTCAGATCCTGGACGGGGCGCCACATGTAGGTGCAGAGACTGATGACGTCGGGGTTGGTGCGCTCGAACAGGAGGCGCACCGCATGCTCGGCATCTTCACGCCAATTCTTCACGGGAATGATCGGTTTGAACTTGTAGCGGATCTGGTACCCGGCTTCCTGGGCTACGCGGGCCGCTTCGATGCGGCGTTCGGTGGTACCTGTCACCGGTTCGATCTGCCGGCTCTGGGTCGGTCCGCTGATGCTCCACACGATGATGGTATTGCCGTTGTGCCGCAGGTCGCGCATCCAGTGGGTGTTCCACGTCTTGGTGTGGATGATGAGGTACCGGTCGTCAAGGGTGCCAAAGTATTCGATGAGAGGTCCGAGGCATCCCAGTTCCGGTTCCAACCCTGGCGGGTCGGCGTCGTCGTCGAGAAGATAGGTCTTCTGCCACGGGTGACGGCGAATAATCTCGCCGAGGTGATCGCAGTATTCCTCGACATTGACCATGGTCACGAGCAGTCCGCCGTAGTTGCAGTACGCGCAGCGGTGGAGACACCCCTCGGCAAGATGGATGCGCCAACAAGGCCGGCACACTTTGTCGTGTTGATTGGGGTCGCCGTCGAGGTTGTACCGGGCCCAATGGAAAGCCCCGGTGCCGACGAGGGAGGACCGACAGAAGCTCTCGGGAACGCCTTGAGCCACGAGACTCTTCTTGCGGGCTTCCACGTCCTCGTCCGAATCGAACCGGAACGTGTCGAACAGGAGGACGGGGTCTTCGATTTCGGCCTGGGTGCCCATGACGGATCGCCGGTTCACGAGGTTCAGGCCGAGGACATGCTGCCCGAGGGTGTCGTCGTTGTAGATTGTGATGGGGACGGGTTCATTCAGCGCGGCCACAACGCGTTCGACGCGTTCACGGTTCGCGGGATTGGCGATCACGATTTCGTGGGCCAGGACTGCGGGCGGTGCGATCTGGTACATGGACCTCTTCCTCCAAGGCATGGGCGCCTAGACCTGCGGAACATCTCCCGCCGCCGGAAAGATGACTTCCAGACGTTGCGCGATCTCGTCGCTGACCGTCAAGTCGGCCGCCTTCAGGTTCTCTTGAAGCTGATCGGTCGTCCACGCGCCGAGGAGCACGCTGCTGACGACGGGATTGCGCAAACACCAGGCCGTGGCCAGTGCGGCGGCGGTTGTGTCCAGTTCCTGTGCGATCTCGACGAGTTGCTGGGATTTTCGCCGGTATTCTTCGTTGTAGTACTGCTTGGTCACGGGGTTCTCGGGGTCGACCGCGGCTCGGCTACCCGGGGGCGGCGCGCTCTCGCCGGGTTTGTAGATGCCGGCGAGCATGCCGTGGGCCAAGGGCGAAAACGTGATTGCGCCGACGCCTTCCGCTTCGAACGCGGGAAACAGCAGGGATTCCGGCTGGCGGTAGAGGAGGTTGTAGCGATCTTCGCATACCGTGATGGGCGGCACGCCCAATCCGCGCGCGATGGCGTTCGCCCGCGCGACACGGGCCGCGGGCCAGTTACTGACGCCCCAGTAGATGACCTTGCCGGCGCGGATGAGGTCGCCCATGGTGCGCACCGTTTCTTCGATGGGGGTGTCGGGATCGACGTGGTGACAGCAGTAGATGTCGATGTAGTCCATGTTCATCCGGCGCAGGCTGGCATCGCAGGCTTCGCGCAGATGCTTGGCGGACAGGCCCCGGTCGTTGGGACCGTCGCCCATGGGGCCGAAGGCTTTGGTGAGAACCACCCAATCCGACCGGCGGTACTCGGGCAGGCACGCACCCAACATGGATTCGGCCGCACCCGTGGAATAGGAGTCAGCCGCATCGATGAAGTTGATGCCTCCGTCGTAGGCGGTGCGAAGGATTTCGCGGGACTGAGCCTCGTCCAGCGAATGGCCTATGTTCATGTGGGTCCCGAAGGCGAGACGGCTGACCTTGAGCCCCGACGATCCGAGGCGGTTGTACTTCATGTCCTGGATTCTCCTGAAACCCCGTGGAGGGGTGTTGCTTACGATTCGTTTGCGGGTTTGGCGTTTCGGGTCCACCAGGTCAACCCGGCGAGGTCACGGCCGTCGCCCGGCAGGAACATGCTTGCCACGTAACCCACGCTGAGACTGACGGTGATGCCGATGGTGGAATAGAGGAGAAAACTGATGTTTGTCCCGCGTTGCACGTAGAACAGCACGCAGGCGCCGGCCGCCGCGCCAAGGAGGGCACCCGCACCGGAACCACGGCGCGTGAAAATACCAAGGGCGAACAGGCCGGCCAAACCGCCGCCGAAGAGTCCGATGATCTTCATGTAGTGCTGCCAGAGGGATTGGATGTCCGAGACGGCCATGATCAACGCCATGCCCGTGCCCAGGACGCCAACGATTACGGTCAGGACACGCGCGACCAATAGCGCCGACTTCTCGCTCGTGTCAGGCTTGAGCCGACGGTAGAAGTCGGTGACGACGACGGCGGATACACTATTGAGGCTGCTATCGAGGGACGACATGGCCGCGGCGAAGACGGCGGCGATTACGAGGCCCGCAATGCCGGTCGGTAGCTGCTGAACAATGAACAGGGGCACGATGGCATCGGTCTTCAGGTTTGGGTCGAGCAGTTGGGGATTCGCCCTGTAGAACACGTAGAGCGCGGTCCCCAGCCCGAAGAACAGAAGACTATTGGGGATGGAACAGATCATGCCGAAGAAGATGGATTTCCGCGCATCCTTCTCCGTGGCGGTGGTCAGATAGCGTTGCACGACGGTTTGGTCCGTCGTGTACGGGATGAGGGTTTCAAGGAAGCGCCCAGCCACGACGACGCACAGAACTTGGCTCGTCATGTCCCATCCCCAGTGGGCAATGCGGAACTTGCCGGCCCCCCAGCCTTCGGACACCACACCGGAGAATCCGCCGTCGACACTGAACACGACGATGAAGAGAGAGATGATGACACCGCCGAGCAGGATGAAGACCTGGAGCACGTCGGTCCAGATAACGGCCTCGATACCGCCCATCACCGTGTATATGGTGCAGAGGACGCCCATCAGGGCAATCGCAAAATACAGGTTGATGTTGGTTGCGGCGGAGAGTGCCAACGCAGGTAGCAGGATGACGATGCCGACCCGGCCCAGTTGGAACAAGATGAATGCGCAACTCCCGAACATACGGACGGCGGGGTTGAAACGTTTCTCCAGGTACTCGTAGGCGGTGGTGATGTTGGTGCGGCGAAAGAAGGGCAGATAGACATAGGCCACGATGGGCGCCGTGAACACCATCATCAACGTGCTGACGTAGAACCGCCAGTCGAGGGAGAAGGTCGTGGCCGGCGTAGTGAGGAACGTGATGGCACTGAGCAGGGTGCCGTAGATGCTGAGACCGGCCGCCCACCACGGCACACGGCGTCCGCCGAGGAAGAAGTCTTCGGTGGTCTTCTCGCGTTTCGAGAAGTAGAAGCCCATGGCAACGAGTACCGCGAAGTACAGAGCCATGACGCCTAGGTCGAGGGCGCCAAGGGTGCCGGGCGACCCTTCGACCACGCCGGAGTACACGCTGCCGCACCGGTTGCCGGGCCGGTCTTCGCCGCCGGGCACCACGATGCGCCCTTGCCACATGACGGCCGACGTGGTCACGAGCGATTCGGGGATGCTGCCTCTCACGACCCAGGTGTCGGTGATGGTGTGGTATGCGAGGGCGTCCTTGGTGAATCCGGGATGGTTGTCGCCGAGCTGGGCGATCTGGTCGACCAATGCGCCGTCGTCGCCGCTGAACGCGAAGATGTGCGACGGACCGACGGCCACGGATGGGGCCGCGACGATGCCTTTGGGCGGACCGGTGACGGCTTTCCAGCCGGGGTACAGGACACCCGGCCCGTCGGGCGTGAAGCAGTAGCCGTCGGTGAGATAAGTACGCGCCGCTTTGCCGTCGGGACCGGCGGCGAGATCCGCGCCGCTGAAGACATAGACCTTGCCGCCTTGGGCCGCGACCACGGGCAGAATGCGCGCGGGACCGGGCCACGGATCGAGTTCCTTCCATGCCAGCGCGTCGTCGGGTTGGGACAGGTCGAGTGCCCAGAAGGTGTGAAGGGCTTCGGTGGAGTCGGGGGATTCCTGGCCTCCGGCGACATACATGGTGGTGCCCACGAGCGCGCCGTCGGTGTAGGCGCAGGTACGCGGAAGCGAAGGCAACTCGGTCCATTCGATGCGGTCGTTCTGCCAGGACAGTTTGAACACGTCGGCGTAGTGTCGATCGCCGTCCGCGCCGCCGGCGCAGATGACGCTACCGTCGCAAGATACGCCCGCGCCGTAGGCCACGGCGTGCGGGAGTTCCGCGCCGGGTGTCCACGTGTCGGCGTCGGGCGCCAGCGAGTAGACGGTGTTGAACCACTGTTTCGTGCCGCCTTGGAACGGCGACTTGGGCCAGAAGGTACCGCCGGCGATGACCAGTTGGCCCACGTCGTCCTTCTTGTCCACCTTCGCCACGCCCACGAACTGGCCCGACATGGGCGACGGCAGGTCCGTCAGCTTTTCCCATTCGAGTCCGCGATCGGCGGTCGCTTCCCCGGCTGCCGCCGTTCCCGTCAGAAGAACGCTGCAGATGGCCCAGAGCGTCGTTGCCCGCATAAGGTCCCCCGTGTTGCAGCCTAGATGCCGTGCTCGCGGATGTGTTCGATGAGGTTTGCCAACCCTTGACGCATGTCGACCTGTGGCTCCCAGCCGAGCACGGCCTTCGCCTTGTCGCCCGTGATGTAGATGCTGTCAATCTCACCGGGACGAAGGGGTTTCAAGACCGGGTCCTGCTCGAAGGAGAGCAGGTCGCGAAGCAATTCGAAGATCTCCATGACCGAGGTGCCCTGGTTGGACCCCAGGTTCAGGGTCTCGCTGTCCCCCGTGTCGAGGGCCAGCACGGCGGCGCGAGCAATGTCACCCACGTACACGTAGTCGCGCATGGCTTTGCCGAACCCGAAGAGGGTGGGCGTCTTGCCCTGGAGCATGAGGCCCGTGAGGATGGAACACACGCCAGCTTCGCCGTGGGGGCTTTGGCGCGGACCGTAGACGTTGGGGAACCGGAGGACGGTGTGCCGCAGCCCGTAGAGAACGTGGTAGAGGTAGATGTAGTGTTCGACGGACAATTTGCTCGTGCCGTAGTGGCTGACGGGCATGGGGATGACCTCTTCTGACACGGGCAGCGCGTCGACGTTGCCGTAGATGGCGCCGCCGGTGGACGCGAAGATGAACTTGCCGACCTTGTGGTCGACGCAGTTCTGGAGCACGTTGATCGAGCCAAGGATGTTGGACTGGGCGTCAAAGATGGGGTTTTCGACGCTCATCCGCACGTCGATCTGGGCGGCCAGATGCATGACGGCATCGGGTTTGACCCGTTCAAAGACGGACCCGAGTTCGTCGGAGCAGATGTCCATTTCGACGAATTCGGCGGAGGGATTGAGGTTCTTGCGGGATCCCGTCACCAGGTTGTCGACGATGGTGACGGTGTGACCCTGTGCGACGTAGTTGTCCACGATGTGCGAGCCGATGAATCCGGCGCCGCCTGTTACCAAGATGTTCATGTGCGATCCGTTCCTTACGCTTGCCTTGCGTGCAATGGAGTAGGCACGCAGATGGAGACCGGAATGATGGCCTATCGCGGGCGAGCGTGTCAAAGAGGAGTTTGAACCGCGGATGGGGACCACCCGGAGGAAGAGTCTTGACCACGGATGGCTTAGCGCGGCATAGCCGCAATCAAGAGGGGGAGGCGCACTGCCCACCGACTGTCTGGAGGTGTGGGACCGGCGCCCTCGACGGTCATCGCCCCTTCCGATGCGACCGGCGAG
>JAAEQP010001202.1 GCA_024231375.1 bacterium
CTGAACAGCAACGCCAGTACCGACTCGGGGAGCGACGGGAGCCCGTGCGTTTCGACCGACGGTGCGGGAAACTGGGTGGCCGCATGGCAATCCTCGGAAGACCTGTCCGGGGCGGGTTCTGATGAGGATCTGTTCGTGGCGCGTTCGCAAGACGACGGGCTCACGTGGACGGCCCCCGTACTGTTGAATTCAAATGCTCAAACAGATTCCGGACATGACCGAAGTGTGATGGTCGCCACCGACAACATCGGCAATTGGCTGGCGGTGTGGTATTCAGGCGAGGCCATTGACGGCTCCGGCTCGGACGACGACATTCTCGTTGCGCAGTCAACGGACAACGGCGCAACGTGGACGCCGCCTGCCCTGTTGAACGGCAACGGCGCCACGGATGTGGAGAGTGATTTATTCCCCTGTGTCGCGACGGACGGATCGGGGGATTGGGTGGTTGTGTGGCAGTCGCCCTCAGACCTCTCTGGGGCCGGAACGGACATCGATCTGTTCGTGGCGCGCTCGACGAATAACGGGTCAGCCTGGAGCGCCCCCAGTGTGTTGAACAGCACCGCCACCACGGATTCCGGAATGGATTGGTGGCCCCGGATCACGACGGATGGGCGAGGGAACTGGGTCACCGTGTGGTGTTCGACGGAGGACATGCTAGGTGCCGGAACCGACCTGGATATCCTTGGGAGCCGCTCAACCGACGGTGGCGTAACGTGGACATCACCCGAACTGATACACGATAACGCCACCACCGATCTCGGCATGGATGGCTATCCGCAGATCGCCACCGACGGCTCAGGAAGCTGGGTCGTGGTGTGGGAATCGTTGGAGGACCTGGACCAAGCGGGGACCGACGGCGACATCTTTGTCGCTCAATCGCTCAACAATGGCGTGACCTGGGCCCCTCCCTCCGTTCTGAATAGCAACGCCGATACCGATACGGCTTACGACCACTACCCTCAAGTGACGGAGACCGGCCAGGGAACGTGGGTCGTGGCATGGCTATCTCAGGAGAATCTATCGGGCATCGGTGCCGATCTGGACATCCTGTTCACGACAGGGGACTTGCCGCCCGCACCTCCAGTTGTCTTGACCAACAACGGGCAAGATTTCACTACGGGAATCTCGCCGTTCCTTGTGGAGGGGGTTGTGGGTGACGATATTGCGGCCGTGGAGATGAATGGATCGCCCATGGGTGGATTGGTGGAAGGGCATTGGAATGTGATGCTTGACCTGGCCGCCAAGGGGGCGGAAACC
Source organism: bacterium (assembly GCA_024231375.1). Next base: position 1,258 of record JAAEQP010001202.1, read on the forward strand.
GCTCTCAGCTTTGTGGCGATCGAGAGTGGAGGCAACCAGAGTTGGCCCTCACAAATCACGATAACGTATGACGCTTTGCACGACAGCGACGGCGATGGCATCCTTGATGCCGATGAAGGCTCCGTCGACACAGACCTTGATGGTACGCCAAATTATCTCGATCTGGACTCGGACGGCGACGGGATCCTCGACGCTGATGAAGGTGCGACCGACACGGACCTCGACGGGACGCCCAACTATCTCGACCTCGACTCGGATGGCGACGGCGCATCGGATGAAGAAGAGAACCTGGGCGGTAGCGATCCCTACGACCCGGATAGTCTGCCAGAAGCACTGCCCATGTCTTGGTGGGCGCTGCTAATGGCGTTTGCACTCGTCAGCCTCGTTGCCCTCCGATTCATGCGTGCTGGCCGCGAGGCCCGTCAGCACTGACCGAAGATGGGCGGCCGGGCCGGCTAGAGCCAGGCCGCGAGAGATGGCCTACGTTACAGTTGTGCCTTGTTGACCAGATCGGGGCACTCGGGGAAGTCCCACGGGATGTCGGGGTAGTCTTGCCACATCCGCACGTCGCGGGTGAGCGGACCGTAGAGTTCCGGGCGGCGCTGATGCATGGTGCGCAGGTGTTTGCGTTTCCACCGCAGCTCAGCGAGATTGATGGTTGCGCTGACGCAGGCGTCGCCCTGTTCCTTGATGCGCGGGAAAAGGCGCGCTTCTTCGGGCGTTCCCTCGGCCCGCACGCAGCCCGGCCCGGCGAACCCCGTGTTCTTGCCCGCGGTGATGTTAGCGCCCACCACGCACCCGTACGCCTGCGCCGCGAACATGCAGTGCGAATCCTCAATCATGCCCGCGCGGCCGTTGATCCACAGAATGATCTCAGCCCCGGCGTACGATGTGCATCCCCACGCTTCAGGAAAATACCCGTCGTAGCACTGGAGAATGCCGACTGGGCCGAAGTCGAGGTGAAACACCTTGAACTGGTTGCCAAGGACGCCGCGCGCTTCGGCGTCTTGACCCTCGACGGGTGGCCACCAGTGCGGGGCAGGCCCGGATGCGGGATGGCATTTCAGATAGCGGCCCAGCAGGTTCCCCTGACGGTCCACGACAAGCGCGGTGGTGGCCCACTGCGTACCCTGCGCCTCCACCAGGCCCGCGATGGCGTAGATTCGGTGTTCGCGGGCCATGGCCATGAACCGCTGCACGTTTGCATCGCCGATGCCGACGCGGTTGCCCAGCACGTACTCCGGGAAGACGACCAAGTCGGCGCCATAGTCCGCGGCCTGTTCGAGGAACGGCGCCATACGCGCCACGTTGTCCGCTGCATCGCCCTGGTCGGTCAACTGCACCAGCGTGATCTTGCATTGGTCTTTCATTCCCAGCCGCTCCTTGCTCTCGTTCGCATCGGCTGCGGGGCCGTTGCCCGCGTACCCGAATCCCGTCAGCCCGACCGCTGCCACCCCCACGCCCGACGTGCGCATGAATTGCCGTCGGCTCATGCCGCACCCACTTGGTCCAGAGTCGCTCACATCGAGTCCCCTGCCACCACAACCTCGCCTTCCAGCGCCGCGCCGCTGAACGCACCGTACAGACCCGCCTTCCAAGTCACATCGCCCACGCCAGACACTGCGACAGTCGAGAGCGGCTTGGGGAGCTTGGTTGTCGCGATCGTCTTGCCGTCTTGGGCGATCGTCATGCCCTCTCCATTCACACGGAACCGCAGTTCCGTCGGTCCGTCGGTCCAGGCGACGGGCGCGCTCACGTGGCCGGGTACCGTCAAGCGGGTTACCGTGCCGTACTCCTTCCACTTGTCGTCGCCCACGAAGTCGAACTTGGGTTCCCAGTCGCAGGGCCATTTGGCGGACGTGGAGATCATCAGGTCGCTTCCGTGTACGACGAGACTCGTCACGCGCTGCCCCCACTGGTTCGCGACCCCACCCAAGGCTGCGCATTCGTTCTCGTAGGGATGGATGGTCGCGTCCGTAGGTTTCGGGTGCGCGAACATGCGTCGCGCAAGGGACCACTGCTTCGTGTCGAAGTCGTAGCGCCACACTTCGCCCCAGGGCCACACACCGACATACAGGTCGCCCGCGTAGAGGGCGATTGATTGGGCCTCGCGCGCGCTTCCACTCACACCCGGCATCACGGGCGGCCACCCCTCGAGCCGAGTCACCTTTTCACCGTCGAACTCGAACAACTCCCCGGTGGGATACTGCCCCATGATGATCCGGTCGCGGTGGCCGATCATGCAGTAGACCTGGTAGCTCGTCTTCATGCTTCCGTCGATGACCGTGCGCCACGCCGTGCCGTCGAAGACGTAGCCGCCGCCGATGTTCGAGCAGGATAGCACCTCGCCACGCAACTGGCCGAACGCATAGGGGAATTCGCCTACCACCGGCAGCGTCAGCACGACCGCCTTCGTCATGTCGGCGGGCGTGCCGTCTTCCGGACGCCACGGGCATGCCAATATCCTGGTGTAGCCTGATGCGTCGTCCGCGTAGGAACGGTATCCGCGCGTGTCCGACCAGAACGTGTGGTACAGGATCACGTGGCCATACGCGTAGTAGTAGCCGGTGTAGGCGCCTTCGGGTGGCTTGGCGATCACGGTGTCCTCATTGAAGACGACCCGGCCATCCTCCAGGCCCAACGTCCCGTTGCCGAGGCGCATGCGGAAGCGCTCACCTGCGTTGCCCGTGTCCCAGCCGGCTTCTTCGTCCCGCCAGACCCGGACCTCGGGTTCCGCCGCGTACAACGTCCCGTCTCTGCTGCATAGGTACGTGCCAGCCTTGTCGTTGGGCCTTGGGAGTTGCGCCACGGACTCCTCGCGTTCGCCGGACGTCGGCCGTACGAAGAAATGCACTACGTGCCGGTCGCCCCGATACCGCGTGTTGAAGGCGCCCTGGAATCCTGCTCCCAGGACAAACGCGCCATTCGCTGATTGGGTCTCAAACAACGTACCGAAGTCCTGGCCCACGTCCGCGCCGCGATCAATGTTCACGCAAAACTCAAGGGACGCCACGTCGCCTGTCGCCGGCTGTGCGTTCGCCAGAAACGCCGTCCCGGCCATCAGACACACCGCCACCATCGCTGCTTCTTTCATTCGTCATTGCCTCCCGCGTCGTCCAGTCCTCCAAGAAACCCAAGCCCGGCCGCCCGGCCCTTTTCGTATCGTGAATTCACATCATCCCCACCGCACACGCGCCATTCGCGGCTGCGTGAAACACCGTCGCCAAATCCACACACCGTCTTGGCCGACACAATTCTGTCGTACAAACGCGTGAACAGCTCGCGTGCGCTCAAGGTGTCTCCATACGCCATACCGAGAGTCTGCAGCACATCGAGATCCTTCAACTCGTCGCGCAACGCCATGCCGTAGCCGCCGATACATCGACCCGCACCCATCGCCATGTGCGGACAAGGCGGACAGATCATGCACGGACCGCAAACCAGCTTCACGGGGACGTTGGGGTTCTTGTGGATGATATCAATCGCCTCAAACAGGTTGTCCTCTTCGATTGGACCCAGTTCGTCACGTCCGCCGTAGAAGCACGTCATGCACATCAGATGATGGGGCCGGATCTCCAGCATGTCCGCCTCGTACATGCCCCGCACGGAATCGCATTTCACCTCGTCCATTTCGCCTCGGGCGCGTCCGGGGATGATGGCCTGAATCCCCAAGGCACGTCCTTCCTCATAGTGGCACGCGTCGCGCGGTTGTCCCGTCCACGCGTCGGACGTCGTCTCGCTGAACCAGAGAATGCCCTCGCCGGACTCGACCACTTCCAGTAGATGCTCGAACACGTCAATCGCGGGGCGTGTCGCGCCGGGCGTCAGACCCAAGCGTTGCAGAATCTTGAGGTCCCGCCGCACGTTGAACAAGTCGCCCTCGGGCGTGTTCTCGTCCGTGCCGGGGTTCTGGTAGTCGTAGACCGTCGTCACGTTGCACCGCAGTGTCAGAGGAACTGCCGGGTTCCGGCGCACGGTCGCGAGAATCTCGGTGAGCCTGGGGTCACCAAGATCGTCGGTACACCCTTCTCCGAGCTTCGAGACGATCGCAATAAGCTGATAGGGACGAATGTCCATGCCGGTCTCCCTCTCATGGGCCGCACGCGAATGGTTCAAGGGCGCGAGACCGATACCGTGGCCTGATAGTTTGAGTAGTTGTAGAGCGGATTGCGTTCAACCTTGATGATCGAGGCGGGCGCCGGAGTGTCGTCCTGTGTGTACACCCACATCTCCGAGGGGTCCCACACGACGACCTCATCCCGCGCGTCGCCCGTGATGTCGAGGACGGCGTAGCACATGTCCGGGTGGCCGTCCGCTGGGAAGGTCACCGCACGGCGTCCCCACCCATCGAACATGCCGCCTTCTTCCACATTGGTCGAGAGTATCCAGAATTCCCCGGGCTTCCCGGTCCAATTCACGGGCAAGCACATGCTTCCGTGCTGTGCGGGTTCGAAATCGTGGTAGATGGTGCCGTCTGCGTCATAGAAGTGGACGATGCCCTGATTCCCCCAGAAGTTGATGGAAACCGCCTCCAACCCCGGCAGATCGGGCCGGAAATCCGCGATAGCCGGATTCTGCACGTGACCCAGATAATGGTGCTTGAGGATGGTCCCGCGCATGTCGGCGAAGAACATGCCTTCATCGCTTGCGGCGCAGAGCAGCCGCGGGGGTTCGCCGGGCTGGAACGGCACGATGGCCACACCGTCGGCGTGATCCTTGACGGTATCGTCCAGTGACCACAGCTTCTCTCCGTTATCATCGAAGAGCGTATACCCCATCATGAGTTCGTCCTTGCCGTCATCGTCCACATCGTAGGCATAGGGGTAATGACCGGTGGTGCATTGGGCATGCCACAGGACCTCGAGCCGGTCGTTGAGGGCCCACAGGCTGAGGTAACGGTCCTTCAGGATGATGTCCGCGTCGCGGCCTGTGCCGCGCAAGTCGCAGAAGTACAGACTGTCGCCCAGAATGCGCGGAAACTTGTCGTGGGGCGGTTTGGTGTTCGCCGGTGTTGCCGGTGTGGGCGTCGAGTGCTTCGTCTTGCCCGTTGCGCCGTCCGCGACGACGATTTCCATGTTCTTGCAGTAAACAACCTCGCTCTTGCCGTCGCCGTCGAGGTCATGAATCTGGAACGCCACGTCGTTTGTCAGGTGATTCTTCCAGGGGTCGGCTTCCCCGACTTGCCACAACCGCTCTCCGCCAAACGTCATCGCCGTGAGACACCCCACCTCGCTGTTGCGGTCCTTTGGGCCGTGGTGAAGCACCTGGCCGAGCAAGACATCAATCTGCCCGTCGTTGTTGAGGTCGCCGAACCGCGCATTGCGTCCTACTCCAGAATCTTTCAAGCCCATTCGTTTCCACAGCGCCGGCTTTGGGTTGGTCGCCTGCAGCGCCGCTTCCTCAGCTTCGCGCGCGGTGATGGCATCGTCCACGCGCTTTGCCTCAGCCGCACTGGCGGTCACGACTACGTTGAGAAACAGGGTCGGGTCATCGGCCATCAGGCCAACCTTGCCTTGCGGGAAGGTGTCGTCCTTTGCAGCGAGTTCTACCTCGTCCACGCGTGCTCTGATGTCGTTGCCCTTGACCGTTACCGTCGCCTCAAGGCGTTGGTCCGGCTTCCAGGGGAGAGGCGCTTCATCGAGAATTCGCTCGTAGGGCTTGTGGAAGGCTGTCGCATGCTTCACGAGTTTCAGCACAGCGCGTTGGCCGTCCACCCCCAGGAAGTAGTAGCACCGGTCGTTTCGGTAGCGGAACACGAGACCGCGCTGCTTCTCCTCGGTCTGAGGCGTGAACTCAACGGTGACCGTGTAGTCCCGCCATGCCTCGTCGCCGGACGCCAACATGGGATGATAGAAACTGCATTTGTTGCGGTAGGCCTGGGCCATGGCCGATTCGCCGTTCACCTTCACGATACGCCATGCACGCTGCGACGGCACGCTCGACCGAAACGCCGTTACGGCCCAGTTGCCTTTCGGCGCGGCTTCCGGCAGATAGTGGTACTCCGTGTGCGCGCCAACCACCGACGAGAAGAGACCGGCGCGGTAGGCGCTGAAATCATCTTCCAGCAGACACACTCCTTCGCCGACCGCGAGAATCGGCGCCAGCATTAGAAGAACAGGAAGCATCGCAATTCCTTTCCGGAGGCTACTCCTTGACCTCCACCACCACGCGGGCGTAGCGGGTGAGCGACGGCTCTCCGACTTCGCTGACCGTGCAAACGACATGCAGCGAGTCGCCCGAAACGGCGTCTTCAGGAATCAGAAGTACCGCGTCTGCCGTGCTCGGACTCTCGATGGCAGGTGCACCGTGGTAGCTTCCCGCTTCGGCGTACAGCCACCAGTTGAACCGCAGCGCATCACCGTCAGGGTCCGTGGAACCGCCTGCCCCAAGCTTGATTCGCCCGCCAGGTTTACCCTCAAGCCTGTGCGGCTGCGAGAGCACCACGTCCGGCGGATGATTCGCGTCATCATACGCCTTCACGCACCAGTCGGCACGCGCCGCCCAGTCGTTCTGGAAGTCTTTGGCCCAACGCAGAATGCTGTGTGGTGAAGAGTCCTCGGTATCCACCGATTTCCACACGTTGTGGGAGAACGCGAACCGGCCGCCCCACCCGCCGTGTGAAGGATGCTCCGCGCTGCGTAGTCCTGTATCGATAACGTGCAAGAATGCGGGGGTATCTCCTTCTGAGCGGAATCGGCCGTCCTTGGCTTCGTACATGGCGCAGAGAGGGCCGTGTTCCTTGAGCATGTTGCTCGCCATCCATTCCTTGTCGAAGTAGAGCTGCGTATCTTTCGGCTGGATCTTCTGCCAGCGATAGGCAATGGCCCCGAACGAAGGGCCGCCACTTCGCAGTACCTGAATACCCGGCCATTCGGGTCGAATGTAGGTCTTGAGCGTGTTGTCTTGTTCCGTGATCAGGTAGATGCGCGCCTTCTTCGATACCTCGGCAATCCGGTCCGGGTGCTCCGCCGCAATCGTCTTC
>JAAEQP010001203.1 GCA_024231375.1 bacterium
AAGCAACTTCATGCGATTCGCAGATAATTGCGACGAGGCAGCACTACAACTGGAATACCATCCTGGCAAACTACCAATGGTTGGTAATCCTCACGTCACGCACAACAGCGGCGAGAACGAGTGGTACACACCGCCCGACATCATCGATGCGGCCCGCGAAGCGATGGGCGGCATCGACTGCGATCCCGCGTCGAGCGAGATTGCGAACCGCACGGTGCAGGCCGACACGTACTACACGAAGGACGACGACGGGATCGAGCAGGCGTGGGGTGAGCGGGTGTGGATGAACCCGCCGTACGCACAGCCGTTGATCTCGGACTTCGCTGAGGCGCTCGTCGCCAAGGTGAAGAAGTGCGAAGTCCAGACCGCGTGCGTCCTCGTGAACAACGCGACGGAGACGGACTTCTTCCAGCACATGCTGAGCGTGGCCTATGCGGTGTGCTTCCCGCGTGGGCGGATCAAGTTCCTCGACACCGAGGGCGAAGCCACCGGCGCCCCGTTGCAGGGGCAGGCCATCCTGTACTTCGGCGACGATCTGGACTCCTTCGCCCAAGCATTCGAGACGTTCGGCCCCGTTCTGAGGACGATATGAACGCCGTAAAGCAAGGCCGAGTCCGAAGTAGCCGGTTCGCCACGCAGGAGCGTGACTTCTCAGGGCT
>JAAEQP010001204.1 GCA_024231375.1 bacterium
AAGAAGTCGCCGCCACCATGGCCCATCTTCTCGGCCAGGGGCGTCAATTCGCCCCAGTCGGCATCTACATTCAGTTTCGGCGAGTAGCCGTGGCCACCGAGACGCAGTTGTAGACCGTCGTGTCCGATCTCGGCGGAACCTTTCGTGCCCCAGTACCGGAACTGATGTACGTCGTTGGTGGTGTTGCCCATGAGGTTGCGCACGAGAGCGCCGTTGTCCATGGCGATGAGCGACGGCGTGATGCCCGCCATGCCCATCTCCTTGCCAGGAATCAGCGCGGGCAACCCGACGGGCGCGGGCAATGCCGACACGCGTACGGGCCGCGTGCCCGTGATGTGCATCACCGGACCCAACGAATGGGTGCAGTAGTAGTGAAAGTTCAGCCAGCTCCGCCAGTTGTGCAACCGGTAGCCGGGGTTCACCGGCGTGCCGTCGATGTACGTGAACGCCAGCGAACGGATATCGTGTACGTACTCGCCCTCGGCGTACTGCAAGTCGCCGAACAAGCCCTCGCGCCAACGCTTTGCCAGGTACGTCTGAGGCGCGCTGAATGGGTAGTTCTCGGCCAGGTTGTAGATGCGCCCGCTCCGCTCAACGGCTTCCACCAGCGCCACGCCCTCGGCCATCGTGTGGAAGGCCGTCACTTCGGACAGCACGTGTTTGCCCGCCTCGAGACACCGGATGGCGTCGTCGGCGTGGGCGGGGCAGAACGTCGCCAGCAGTATCGCGTCCACGTCTTGCGCAAGAAACTCGTCCGCGTCGTCCGTGGCAAAGGCGCCTGGGTTGGCTTCCAGGAAGTTCTTGCGCATGTGGGCGTTGTAGTCGCACCCGGCCACCACGTCGAAATGCAGGGCATTGCAGGCCTGATAGAAGCTCATGCCGCGGCCTAGGCCCCAGATGCCCAGGCGGATCCGTTTGCTGGTGTTGAAGACGGATGAACTGCGGCGCTTGGCCATGAGCCGGGTCTCCCAACGCGTTTCTGACAACGACTAGGGTGATGTTTGATTGCGTTCGTTTGTGTTTGATAAGACTACGCGGCGACTGCGCTGCTGTCAAGCGGGGGCGTGGGTTTCGAGGGAGCCTGCCGGACCCCTCACTCTGCCCTCTCCCGTTGGGCGAGGGTAAGAAAAGGTCCAAACCGTGCGTGCTACCGGCGGGCGAGGGTAAGAAAGAGCGGACCCGTTGAGACAGCCGCTACTTGGTGCCCAACGCAAGCATGTTGGCGAAGAGGCGGAGGGCGCCGGGGTTCAACTCGCGGAGCTGGCGGTACCACACGAGGGATGTGTACATGTACACGCCGTCGCCCACGTCCGCCACGAGCACGCTGCCGGGCGGGATGTCCTCGCCGGGGTCGTTGCAGGCCACGAGCGGCGTGTACCGTTCGTCCCAGGTGTCGGGGAAGTAGAGGCCCCGTTCCTGAATCCATCCGTCCCAATCGGACGGTTGGATGGCGTTGGGCGTGGTGAAGAGGGGATGGTCGGGTTTCAGAAGCGTGACGGGTGCTTCCTCGACGGTCACTCGATTGTGCGAAACGTGGATGGGGTAGGGTGCGTACGCTTCCTTCCACTCGCGCGTCTTCTGGTACATGACGATGACGGTGCCGCCGCGCTTGGCGTACTTCAGGAGTTTGTCATTGTTCGCGAGGAGGTCGGGCCGCACCAGATAGGCGCGGATGTCGACGATGATGGCCGTGAATGCGTCCAGACGCTTGCGGTTCCAGTCGGACTCCTCGATGCGCGCATGGGGTACCTTCATGCGTTCGAGTGTCTTTACGAAGATGTCGTTATAGCTCTGGACCACGCCGACGTTGATGCTCTCAGGCACTTCGAGGTCCATGAGGCGTGCCGTCTCGAAATGGGCCGACCGACCATCGTCGAGGGCGGCGTTGATGAAGAGATCGTTCTCCTCCAGACGGCCGTGGACGCGTACCTTGAACGGCAGGTCGGCGGACTCGCCCGAGGCGAGGCTGAAGGGCATGCGCCGTTTCTCGTCCGGCACGGCAATCCCCGGCGTCAGCGACAGCGTGATCGCGGACTCGACAGGATCGGGCGAGTGGTTGGTGACGCGGACGGCGGCGTCGAACTGGTTGTCCACGTTGCGCCGGACGAGATAGGGCGCGTCCAGGAACTCCACGGTGATCGGCGGCGCCACGGTGAGGTTTACGGGCGCAGTGAGCCGGAGTTCGCCCAATGATGTGGTCACCAACGCATGAACGGGATCGAAGGTGTATTCGATACCGGGGTCGAAGAGGTGATCCGCGGCAGGAACGGTCGGCATCATCTCGTCGGGCACTGTGTATTGGATCGTGGTCGTGGCAACCCCGTCGTCGCCGACCGCGGCCTTTGCCGACACGGTGGGACGATGCGCCTGAAAGATCTCAAAGAGCACGTCGCCGCCCGCATCCCGTCCGCCGATGTCCACCACGCAGCACGTGAGCGCAAAGGCCTGTCCCGGTATCACCTCGTCGTCGGAGGGCACCAACTCAAACTCAATTCCCTGATACGCTGCCAGGGCTTGGTCGACGTCGGCCTGCCGTGGGCCGGTGAGAGGGTTCACGTCGGAGAGCCGCTTCTTCAATTCCTTGGGAGAGGCCTTGGCCACGGCCCGTTCCCCCTTGGTGACGCGATCCTTCAATCCTGCGAAGAGGGTCCCGCCGGGAGCGTCCACTCTGCCCGCGCCCCTGACGCCCTCAGGCGATTCTTTGAGCAGCCGGTACGTGGCGGTCGTGTTGCCCGACTGGAGCCGGTCAATGAAGTACTGCATGCCCTGTGATTTGTGCTGCTCAAGGGCGCGCGCGGCGATTTCGGCATAGGTCGCGCCCGACGGTTCGTGGACAGCGTTGATGTCCACAGTCACGGTGTCGTCGCCGGTTTCCTCGTCGCCCCAGACCCTGCGGTACAGGCGCGCCGGTTGCCACGGGTCGCCGGCCTCTGGGAATGTCGCGGGATCGCCCGCCGCGTCGAAGGCATGCACCAAGGCGTCGCCGAGGGCCTGATGATGGCCGTGATCCTTGCGTCCGCCGTGGTGGGTGATGATGACATCCGGACGGGTTTCGCGGATGACGCGCACCAGTCGGCGAACCGTCTCTTCTCTGCCCCATTTCTCGTACGTTTCCTCAATGGTCTTGGAGTACCCGAACTCGGGCAGGTCGAGGAAGTGGAGGTCCGCGCCGGTCACTTCGGCGGCCCGCATCATCTCGCGCGTGCGGATGACGCCCAGTTCGTTGTACAGCTCGGGGCCGATCTCGTTCTGGCCGCCCTCGCCGCGCGTGCCAATCACGGCGACGGTCTTGTAGCCGTATTGCTTGCGGTAGAGGGCGAGCGTGGCGCCGTCTTCGTCGTCGGGATGGGCTGCCACGCACATGAGCCGGAGGTCGGTTCCCACATCGAGGCAGGCTTGGTGCAGGGACTCGTCCGGACGTGATGCCGCGATGCAGGGAAGGGCCAAGCAGAGGGCCAGGGTTGCGAGAAGCAGCGTGCGGAAGAAAGGGACAGACACGTCTACGCGCTCTGTCGAGCGCTTCGCTTGAGTCAGTCCCT
>JAAEQP010001205.1 GCA_024231375.1 bacterium
ACCGGACACCGTCGTTCTACGGCTGGTCTTATGAGGACGTCGTCGTTCCGGTGGGCGACGAGACGACCCATGGCTGGTACATCCCAGTCGAGGATGCGCGCGGAACCGTGCTGTTTTCCCACGGCAATGCGGGCACGATCGCCGATCGCCTGGAGTCCTGCGCGTTCTTCCGTGAGTTGGGTTTCAACGTCCTCGTCTACGATTACGGCGGTTACGGCAAGAGCTCGGGCGGAGTCTCAGAGCAGCGCTGCTATGCGGACATCCGGGCCATATGGCGCTATCTGACGGACGAGCGCGGCATCGATTCCAAGAAGATTGTGCTGTTCGGCCGTTCGCTGGGAGGCGGGCCAACGGTGGACTTCGCGGCGGAGATTACGAACGCAGAAGGAGCGCCCGCAGCCGTTATCCTCGAAAGCACCTTCTTGTCGACAGGTCAAGTGGGCCAGGACGCCTTCCCTTTCCTGCCGGTGAAGTGGCTCATTCGGCACCGGTTCGACAATGCCGCAAAGATCGGACGTGTGAACGGACCCCTTCTGATCATCCACAGCCCGCAGGACGACATCATCCCGTACAAACACGGGGCGGG
>JAAEQP010001206.1 GCA_024231375.1 bacterium
CCCCTCATCTCCACCATGGACCTTCGCAAGGCCCGGCTTGGTTCGTTAGGACCAGCCGGGCCTTGTTGTGTTTCTGCCGAGACAACAGAGCGGGAGGCGATGGAGCTGTTGAAAGCGTCTCGGCCTTGGCGCGTGGCCCGCGATAAGCGGGGGACAGCGGGGCTGTTGAAGAAGTCTCAGTCTCTCACGCGTAGCCCGCGATCACCTGGGGACAGCCACCCATTGTTGCCCTAAGAAGCGCAATAATGGGACGCCAGAGCTTGGCAGTCCCCGTTTGTCGCTTCTGTTTTCGCGCGCGTATGACTTCTTCATCAGACCCACAATCCCTTTCCGAGGCGAAGCGTTTCCCCCCTTCGGGAACGACTCCATCTCAGTCTCCGCCTCTGTGTCCAAGACTGACAAATGCTCAACTATGGCATTCAGTGGAGAATCTGCCCGGCTTGTCTCCTTTGGTTTCGGTTATGCTGCTCCAAGGCATCGGTGCAATCAGTGGTTGGCGTCGGCGTGTCCGGCAAGGATCTCTGCCACGCCCGGACCACCGAATTGACTGAACCCAAGCGCGCCAGCCATAATCCCGCGACCTCTCCGGTCCGTCACGGGCTTGGGGTGGTCAGGAAACCACGTCCACGCGTTCCGGTGCGCGACCGTGCCCGCGGACCGAACCGCGTGATAGCAGCATCTCACTGAGGGAATTGGTCATGGCAAAAGTTGCTTTCATCGGAGCCGGTAGTCTGGGATTCACGCGGGGACTCGTTCGGGATATGTTGACGTTTCCCTTGCTGCGCGACGCAACCATCTCGCTGATGGACATCGACAAGGAGCGCCTCGATTTCGCGTACCGCGCGGTCAAGACAATCATCGAACGTGGCAACTATCCCGCCAAGGTAGAAGCGACCCTCAACCGCAAGACCGCCTTGAAAGGCGCGGATGCGGTCTGCTGCACCATCCTGTGCGGCGATGTCGGCGTATGGCGTCACGACATCGAAGTACCCAAGAAGTATGGCGTCGACACGAACGTGGGCGACACACGCGGACCCAGCGGCATCTTCCGCGCCCTCCGCACCATCCCCACCATGGTCGACATCTGCCACGACATCGAACGGTACTGTCCCAACGCCATCTTCCTGAATTACACCAACCCCATGGCCATGTTGTGCCGCGCCATGCAGCGCGAGTCCGATGTCCAAGTCTCGGGACTCTGCCACAGTGTGCAGGGCACGGCCATGATGCTGGCGAACTGGATCAAGGCGCCCATGGATGAGATCACCTACGTCTGCGCCGGCATCAACCACATGGCGTGGTACGTGGACTTCAAGCGGAACGGTGAAGACGCCTACCCCGCCATTCGCAAAGCCATGCGGCGGAAGAAGATCTACAACGAGGAGCAGGTGCGCAACGAGATGTTCCTCCATCTCGACTACTACGTGACCGAGTCGAGCGGCCACAACAGCGAATACAACTGGTGGTTCCGCAAGCGTCCCGACCTCATTGAAAAGTATTGCACCCACGGGACCGGCTGGAATCCCGGTGAATACGCCTACATTCTCAAGGAATACCGCCGCCGCGAGAGGAACTGGAAGAAGGACATCAAGAAGTGGTTCGCCGAGGGCGCGCCTATGTCGCTCGAACGGGGCCACGAGTATGCGTCGCACATCATCAGCGCCTATCTCGGCGGCGACCCCTTCGAGTTCAACGGCAACGTGCCGAACAAAGGGCTCATCACCAACCTGCCGCAGGACGCCTGCGTCGAAGTGCCGGTGGTGGCCAACAAACGCGGCCTGAACTCCATTCACGTCGGCGCCTTGCCGCCCCAGTGTGCCGCAATGAACAACCTGAGCATCGCCATCGAGGAGATGACCGTCGAGGCCGCCCTCACCGGCGACCCGCGTCTCGTGTTCCAGGCCATCGCCTACGACCCGCTCACGGCGGCCGTCCTGTCGCTCGCTGAAATCAAGAAGATGGTCGCCGAAATGTTCCGCAAGAACAAAGACCATCTGCCCCAGTTCAAGAGCATCGACATCTAACTCTTGCCTACTGCCCGCGGCCGGACCCTTGCGTGGACCGGCCGCGGGTTCTTCTTTCCAGTCGGCGGCACGCTAGGGAATGATCCGTTGAGCCTTTCGATGCCATAATGACCCTGTTGATGCTCAGCGGCGTTTCGAGGGAGGCACCATGGCGCGTTTCGATCACATCGACGGATTCCCCGCCCGGCTGGCCGCCTGGTTCGGTCCGCTGCCGGACAGGCCCGCCGACCGGCCGCTTCACACGAAGCGCCGCATGGTCATCGCCGTGACCGCGCTCGTCCTCATCTTGGCTTGCAAGGTGTTGACCCGGTTCCCCGCCGCCGTCGAGTTGTTGCACGCGCGAGCCGTGGGCGCTGTGTTCACGCGCGCCCTGTCAGCCGTTTCCGGCCTCGTTCCCTTCAGCCTTGCCGAGGTGATCTTCGTCGCGCTGTGCGCCTACCTCATCGTCTCGACGGTCCGCACGCTGACCGGCCTCGCCCGAAAGCGGCGGAGCGCCCGAAACGCTCTCGCCTGTTTCCTTCTCCGCACCGCCGCCACCGTCAGCACCGTGCTGGCCTTGTTCTACGTTGAGTGGGGCGTGAGCTACGCCCGGCCCGCCATGGCCGAACGCATGGGCTGGCCTTCCCTCGAATCCCACTCGGAAGGGGCCCTAGCCGCGAAGGAGTTGGCGCGGTTGTGCGAGGAACTGATTGACGAAACCAACCGCAACTACCGGCTCGCTACTGGGTCCGACGATCTGGGCGTGCCGTCCGGCCAAGACATGCCGCAACGCGCCTGGAACGCGCCCATCGACGAGGGGTACCGGCGCGCGGTCGAAGTTCTCGATGCGGACCCCGCCCTGGCATGGAGCCGTGGCCCCGCCAAACCCATCGCAGCTTCCTGGGTCATGTGTTGGACCAAAGTGGTGGGCTTCTACTTCCCGTGGACCGGCGAGGCGAACTACAACAAGCTGCCTCCCGCCTGCGACCTGATCCACACGGTCGCCCATGAGAAGGCCCATCAACGGTGCATTACCAGCGAAGACGAGGCCAATTTCATGGGGTTCTTGGCCTGCATCCTGAGCGACGATCCGTATATCCGCTATTCAGGCTACCTCTTTGGCCAAGGGAAGCTGATGCGCGAATTGCGAAGCGTTGACGAAGAGAAAGCGCGCGAACTCCATGAACGGCTCGTGCCAGGCGTGCAACGCGACATCCGAGCGTGCTATGAGTTCTGGGAACCTTTCGAGACCCCCTACGACCATGTAGGCGCCTCTATCAACGATGCCTATCTCCGGGCGCACGGTGTCGAGGGCGGCATCGTGTCCTACCAGTTGAGCAGCAGGCTCATCGTGCAGTTCGCGCGCGCCAACGGCGGAACCTGCGTGGTGGCGGACACGCCGGACGATCAGAACCCCGCCAGCCAGCCCCCGTCTACGTAGAGGATCTGTCCCGTCACGAAGTCCGACGCCGACGACGCCAGAAACACCGCCGCGCCTGCCAGGTCTTCCGGCTCACCCCAACGTCCCAAGGGCGTGCGCTTTTTCACCCACGCATCGAAATCCCCGTCTTCCCACAGGGTCTGGGTCAAGGGAGTGCGGATGTAGCCCGGTCCGATGCCGTTCACGTTGATGCGATGGGGAGCCCAATCCACCGCAAGGGCTTTGGTCATCTGGCGAATGCCGCCTTTCGACGCCGCGTACGACGCCGTGCCGGGCCGCGCGCCCTCGCTGAGCAACGACGCGATGTTCACAATCTTGCCGGGCCGGTCGTGGGCGATGCAGTCGCGACCGAAGGCCTGGCACATGTGGAACACGGCGGTAAGGTTCAGGTTCAAGACGAACGACCAGTCCTCGCTCGAAACGTCCTGGGCCATACCGCGGCGCGTGCCGCCCGCGTTGTTGATTAGAATGTCGATAGCGCCTTGTTCGCCCGCGATGCGTTGAAAGAAAGCCCCGATGCCGTCCACGTCTTGCAGGTCGTACGCATAGGTCGCGACGGTCACTTCCTGTGCGGTCAGGCGTTCGCGGGCTTGGTCAAGGTCGCCCTGATTGCGTCCCACCAGCACCAGGTCCGCCCCGGCCTCTGCAAGGCCGCGGGCAATGCCGAATCCGATGCCTTTGCTGCCGCCCGTAACGAGCGCACGTTTCCCCTCGAGTTGGAAGGATGTCATTCTGGAGTCCTTTGAGAAGCCTATCCGGGAACGAGTGATTGCTACGCGAAAGCGGCGAGGAAGTCCATGACCTCTGGACCCAGTATCGCCACCGCCATCAGAACGTACAATGCCCCGACCGCGGCGTTCAAGCCCACCAGCACCACAAAATCGAGTAGCCCGAATTCGTACACCGCGCGTAGCACCATGATGGCAAGGATCCAACCAATGCAGGGAATGGCCGCGATGGCCGACACGCCAAGCGCGATGAGCGCCGTCACGCCCAAGTCGATGAGGAACCCATTCCCCGGCAGTTTGTCCATGAACATCAGCGTGAGGAATAGGGGCCACGGCTCGATTAGGATACCCAGCACGATGAGAAGGACGATTGCGCCCGTTGAGAACTCGAGAGGCTCCAGCGGTTTCAGGTCGAGTTGCGTTAGCGTGTCGTACAACTGGCGCGCATCGATGACGCCCTCGTGCCGACGCACCTCCCGCCCGAGATTGTCGATCAGAATCACCGTGGGGAACGTGTCCGTCTCGAAGTCGTACCGGAAGTCCTCGTCCTCCTCCGGGTTGATCCGCGCGCACACAAACCCGCTCAGAAGCGACCGGATGCTGGGTTCGCCGAACACCTCTTCCTGCATGGCATAGCATTCGTCGGAGTTGTCCGTCACGAACAGCAGCCGGGGAGGCAGGGACTCTGCCTCGTCGAGATACATGGCATCCGCGTACGACCGGTACCACGCCAACTCGGCCGGGGCCGCCGCGGTCTCCGCAGGGGCGGGGCCGGAAGCCGTTGCCGACGCGCCTGGCGCAGTTCCGTCCTGTGGCTTGAGAAAGGCGAGGGCAACGCCAATCATCACGATCCCCAGCACCACGCCTCCGCCGATGTAGTACGGGAGCGTCGAACCAGACGATTCTTCCTCTTCCTCGACCGGAACGGGGGGCACGGCCGGAGGCTGGGCCTGCACACCGAACAGTTTCGCCGTGTCCAACCCGCTGCCAGCGTCCGCCGCGTCGGCGCCGCCGAGATGGGCCAGAAGTTCTTCGGCCTTGGGATCGGCATAGATGGCGATGAGTTGACGGCAGAGGTGTTGAGCGTCCGCGGTGCGCTTCAGCTTGGCAAGACACCGGGCGCGAGGAAGCATGATGTTCTTGGTGTTGGGGAACTCCGCATCGAGTTCGTCCAACACCTGCAGGGCTTCGACATACCGCTTCTCGGCATAGAGCTTCTTGCTCCGCATGAACAGGGCGGTTGCTTCTTTGTTCTGCACGACTGCCTGCCCCTTTTCATCCGCCGGATACGGCTGCCGTCTCCCGTCGGCGCGGCGGTCCCGTTACACACAGCATACCCCAGGAGCCGAAACCGCGCAATACCCGAGTCGCCAAGGCGATCGCACTTGGCCGGTCCGTCGTGGTCACCAAGTCTTGTCAGGTGTGCCACCTTCAAGCGGCAGCTTGTGGGTGTCCGGA
>JAAEQP010001207.1 GCA_024231375.1 bacterium
CAGCAGGCCTGCCCTGTCCCAACGGCGAAGGGGTTGTTTGGCGGCTCAACGCAGCCCTCTCGTCCGAGACGGACGATGGGGCTCAGCAACTCCATGCTGTGTGGGGTGCCCCTGAACCAGCCGATGTCCTGAACGGAGCGCTGCTGACCTTCCGGGCTGCCCATGAATAGCGGTCGGGTCCAAAGCAACCGCCCACACGGTGGTGTTTGGACATTGATTTTTCTCCTACCACTGCTTGTCCCTAGTTCAGTGTCCGCCGAGCCCTCCCGCGCAAGTGTCCAAGTCGTAGAGTATGGATCGAACCTTGGCTCCGGCCCCGCCGACCTTACTGTGGCGGAGGGCATCCTGTACTTCAGCGCAGATGATGGGTTGCATGGTCGTGAGTTGTGGCAGGTCGATTCGCAAGGGGTCGCGCGCCTCGCGCGGGATGTCTTGCCCGGCCCGGAGGGAAGCAATCCTCGCAAGCTCTGTCCCGCCACCGAAGGGGTCTATTTCATCGTAGACCTGCCCGAAGAAGCGTCCGGCGATGTGGCGCTGTGGCGGCACTCTTCCCAGAGGTCGAACACGAATGGCGACCAAGAGTTCCCGGCCGACGCGGAGCCTGCGTGGCTGGTTCCATGTCGAGACGGCGTGCTTTTTGACACGTTCTACCCTGACCAGGGTCGTGAATTGGCATTCCACGGGAAGACCGCGCCGAAGGGTACCGCGGTTCGAGACATTGCCCAAGGCCCAGAGCACGGGGTCTCTGCAGAGAAGCTTATTGATCGTCCTTTCGAGGGGCGCGCGTTGTTCAAGGCCCGGACCCGTGAACAAGGGGACTGGAAACTGTGGATGACCGACGGTACGCCCGATGGCACCTTGCCCATCCTCCCCGATGTAGCCCTGGGACCCAACGTCACCTACGGCGAACCGACGCATGCCGTCGCCGTTGGCTCCAGGCTCTTCTTCTCGGGGGCAGCCTCACTCTGGCTCGTTACGGCGGAACAGGATGGTGCATTCGTTGTCAAGCACGTCCCTGGCCCAGGTGCGCCGCGGAATTTCTGCGAGTTTCGTGATGCCGTGTACTTTCAGGCTGAGGATCAGGGGCACGGTGCCGAGCTATGGCGAACGGATGGCACACCCGAAGGCACGCGGATGGTCAAAGACATCCAGTCTGGCCCTCCGGGCTCCGCGCCTTACGCGTTACGCGCCCTGGATGACGCCATCGTGTTTAACGCGGACGACGGACTCCACGGAGTGGAACTCTGGCGAAGCGACGGTACCGCAGATGGAACCGTGCTTGTCAGAGATGTTTGTAGAGGTCCGGCCGGCGCCAATACCTATCAGAACACGGTCCACAAGGGTCGGGTGTTTTTCGCCGCCGAACACCCCGGGTACGGTGAGGAGTTGTGGTGTACCGACGGTACAGCGGCTGGCACCGTCCTTGTGAAAGAGATTCACCCCGGTGCGGGAGACGCTGAGCCTTACTACCTGACCGTGTACGGCGACCTTCTGTACTTCTGCGCCAACGACGGTGTTCATGGCGAGGAGCTCTGGTGCAGCGACGGCACCGATGAGGGAACCCGCCTCGTCCTCGACATACATCCTGAGTCTCACCGTATCCGCTCGTCAAACCCTGTTGAACTGGCTGTTTTCGCTGGCTGCCTCTATTTCGTGGCGGACGACGTGACCCATGGGGCGGAGCTCTGGGTATGTGAGGCAGGTGCGGACCCGCCCGGCCCTGCATACCTTCTCAAAGATGTCCATCCAGGGAATGGCCACAGCGACCCTGAGTATCTCACCGCCACCCCGAACCGGCTCCTGTTCGCGGCAGACGACGGGGAACACGGAAGTGAGCTCTGGGAGACCGACGGGACACCATCGGGAACCCGGATGGTGACGGAACTGCATCCAGGGTCGGAGGGAGGTCACCCCAGGGACCTCGTTCTATTGAGCGATGCGGCCTGCTTCGTCGCCACCCCCGCTCCCAACCGGCAGGCCATCTTCGCACTTGCGCCCGATCAAGACACTCCTGAGGTCTTGATCGATGTGAACAGCTTTGTGCCCAACGGAACCGTTGCCAGCATCGGTGTCATCGCGGAACGTCTGTTCGCATGCGTGCAGAGCGATGACGGCCTGGTACGGTTCCTATGCTGCGATGGTTCTTCCGCGAGCGCCCGCTTCGTGTCTGAACACGGAGCCCCGATGCTTGGCGCCTGGGAGCACTTGCGTGCTCTTTCGGCGGAGGCGGGAGAAACCCCGTCTCGCGACATGCTCCACGCCTATCTCTTGATGCCCGGAAGGCCACATAGGGCACACGCGCGGATGGGTAAGACGTTGGTTTTCGCAGCCTCTTCCGCTGACCATGGTTGTGAGTTGTGGCGAAGCGACGGAGGCCTGGCGGACGCGCAGTTGCTCAAGGACTGTTACCCGGGGCCGGGCAGCAGTGCGCCCAGCGAGTTGACGGTGGTAGACGGTACATTGTACTTTGCCGCGGAGCGCGTCGGCGGCAAGCGGGAACTGTGGCGGAGCGATGGAACGGCCGAGGGCACGTATGCCGTGCCGGGGGCTGTCGGATACGGGCCGGAAGAACTTGCCGTGTACCAGAACAGGCTGCTCATGACCGTACACGACCTTGTGTACAAGGGGGGGGCGCGGCTCCTGGCTCATGAGCATCCGTCGACGGGTCTTGTGGGCATTGTACAACCCCGAGGGCATTCAAACGAGAGACCCTACTATGTTCGAGGGGTAGCGGTGATCGACAATCACGTGTTCTTCTCAGCCTCCATGTTTGGCGTGGGGCAAGAACTCTGCGCGCTGAGGAAGCTCAACGAGGCACGGGTTCACGTTGTGAATGTCCTCTCCGAAGGACCCTACGACGGAGTCCGCTGTGTTGAAGTTGTCGAATCACCAACGGAAACCGCATTCACGCCGGAGGCCCAGTAGATGGATGAAGCGACGTTTCGAATCACAGTGAAATCGGGAATAGCGAAGGGGACTTCCTGGATCATTCCCGACCGAGGACTCAGTGTTGGACGCGACGAGGGGTGCGACGTGACGCTGGCCGACTCCCTCGTGTCCCGATACCACTGTCGTCTGACCGCGAAACCCGACGGGGTGTTCCTCGAAGACCTTGGCAGCAGCAATGCCACGCTGGTGAACGGCGCGTCTGTGGACTCCGTTCTTGCCGAACCCGGTGACGAGATCGCCGTGGGCAGGACCATCTTCGTTGTTGGGACCGGGGCCGTGCAGAAGCCCGGCCCCCAGGTGCCACCGCCGTTCGCGACCACTATGTCGCTCTCCGAGAATGAAAGCGTCTACCTTTCGGAAGAGGTCCGTAGCGAAGCCGAGGCCGGACACGGGTTCTCAGTTGCCGACATCGTCTGCCTCTTCCAATGCGCCCATCGAATGGGCCAGGCCGATTCCACCGACACGCTCATCGAGACGCTGTGTGGAGCTGTCACCCAACGATTGCGACCGGAGTCGTGTTGGTTGGTGCGGAGTCAACCGGACGGCCGGGAACTCAAGGTCCAGTGCGCAGGAGGCAAAGGGAGTCCAGACAACTTCCCCGAATCTGTCCTTCGTCAGGCCGTGGATGAAGGCCGCGGTGTTCTGGTTCTTACCCGCGACCGCCGCGGCGAGAGACACGAGACACTCGTCACCATGGCCGCTCCCCTGCGCGTGAGCACAAACGTGTTCGGCGCTATCGCCGCCCGAAAGATTCTTTCCGAAGGCGGTTACGACGAAAGCGACTTGCAGTTCCTGGTCGCGCTCTCCGGTGCCGCGGCTCCGTCCCTTGCCGCGCTGGAGCACTTGGCGAGCCTGGAGCGGGAGAACGCGCGGCTGCGCGCCAGTGGCGCCGCCCTCCCCACGCTCGTCGGCGACAGCGAACCCATGACGCAACTCACTCAGGTGATGCGCCAACTTGCCAGCTCAGACCAGCCGGTGCTCATTGCTGGCGAAACGGGCTCGGGAAAGGACGTAGTCGCCAACCTCATCCACGCATGGTCCCCGCGCGCGGACGGCCCGTTCGTGCCCGTCAACTGTGCTGCGATTCCCAAGGAACTGTTCGAGAGCGAGGTGTTCGGCCATGAGCGTGGCGCGTTCACCGGCGCGTCGGCACGGAAGACCGGGTTGCTCGAACAGAGCGACGGCGGGACGCTGTTCCTCGACGAGGTCGGCGATCTCAGTCTCGAACACCAGGCCCGGATTCTGCGCGCCATTGAAACGAAGCAATTTCGCCCTGTTGGCGCCGAGCGCGAACGGAGCGCCGACTTCCGTGTGCTCGCGGCCACGAATCGCGATTCGGAGCAGCAGATGCGCGACGGGACGCTCCGCGAAGACCTATACCACCGCCTCCGCGTCTTGTCCCTCTACGTTCCGCCCTTGCGCGATCACGTGGACGACGTCCCCGCACTGGCCGCCCATTTTCTTGAACGGGCCTGCGCGCGCGAAGGGCTCCGGCCCACACGTACGCTCAGCCCGGACGCCATGGCACTGCTTCAGACGCACACCTGGCCCGGCAACGTGCGCGAACTGCGGGCCTGCATCGAGGCCGCCGTCGTCTTCGCTGAAGGGGCTTCCGTTACCGCGGATGATCTGGCGCGCGTCCTGCGCACTGAAGGCGGGAAGTCCCAACCATCCACCCTCGCCGAAGCCGAGAAGCGCCTCATCGAGGACGCCCTGGAGTTCTGCGGCGGCAACGTCGTCGAAGCCGCCAAAGTCCTTGGTGTTGGCAAGGATAGGCTGTATCGCCGCTTGTCCGAGTACAAGCGGGAGGGGTAGTTGCCCGCCCGAAAGCCGCGCCCGACGATTCGCGTTTCGCGAAAATAGGGTTCGCGTTTCGCGAAATTCGCGTTGGCTTCATCCTCTCTGGCGCCGCATCAGTCTGGACGATAGTCACATCTAACCCTCTTCAAAGTAACCTTTTAACAACACCTTTGCCCTACCTCTTCTCGTCCGGTACGCGACTTGCTTGGTGCCTCCTGTGTCTTGGGGTGTTCTCTAGAGAAAGCAACTCACACGCAGACATGGGAAAGGCGCGTCACACACGCGTTTCCCAGGCAAAGGGGAGACGGTAATGCTGGGTTCGTGGGGTCGGAGTTCTCAAGTGATGGGTGTCGCGTGCATGGTCCTTTCTCTCGCTGGTCTGGCACATGCACAACCATATACGTTCTTCTTGTTACCTGAATTCTACGGTAGCGATTATGGAGGGACTCATAGTCCCTTCTATGAGATATTCCCGGCGGGGACTGTCCTTTCGGTCACTGCAACGCCCTCCCCTGGATGGGTCTTTTCTCATTGGGTTGGCGACGCGGGGGGCTCTGCCAACCCACTGAGTCTCGTGATGGATAGCCAGAAACGTCTGGGCGCAATGTTCGACACTCGCTTTCTGAACGTGCAGGCCGAGACAGACGAAGGCGGATGGCTAGAGCCCGAAGATGTGGAGATTGCCATCACTCCTCCCGGCTATCCCTACTCGAATGTCTATATCTGGGATCCACTACGCGTGTGGTATCCCAACACGACTGTCACGATCGAAGCCAAGCCTGAACCTGGCTGGGAGTTCGTTGAGTGGCGCGGCGCAGTGACTGGTACTGACAACCCCATATCGCTTCAGCTCGAGGGCGGGTTCCAGGAAGCGTTCGAAGTCACTGCTGTCTGTCGGAGCACCGATGATGCGCTTCGTTTCCGGCATGACGTTACCGGCAGGGGGGATTGGGAAGATGTGGTGGGAGTCTGCGCGGACGGAAAGGCTGAGATTCGCATCGAGGCTCTTGTGGAAGCCGGCGTCGATAAGGAGCAGGTTCAGCTTGACATAGACGAGGTTGGCGATAACGGCACTTTCAGCAACGGCGAGGATAGCTCCACGGCAGAGAGGATCGAGGAGCGGGACGGTCAGCACTTCGCGATCTTCACCTATACAGCGCCTCTTGAGTTTGTGCGAGATCCTGTATACCCAACAACTGACCGGGAGGTGATGGAGCGAGAGATACCATTCCGTCTTACCATCAACGACCAAGATCGCTCCGCTTCGCCCGCACTGCGTTTGGCGCGGCCACCGGTTGTGTTTCTGCACGGTCTGTGGAGTGACAACGGGATCTGGCGACAAATGGATCAGTCCCTCGCCTCAACCTACAAGTTTCGCTATGCCCACAACTACAACAAGACCAGCGGTCGTCCCCTCGTGGAGAACTCGGGTGTTCCCGTCAGGGCC
>JAAEQP010001208.1 GCA_024231375.1 bacterium
CCGTGGCGATGATGCTCAGCGACCTGGGCGTGACCAAGACCCACAGCCGGCCCCATGTATCCAACGACAACCCCTTCTCCGAAAGCCAGTTCAAGACGCTCAAGTACCGTCCTGACTTCCCGGCGCGTTTTGGTTCGCTCCAAGACGCCCGTGCTTTCTGCAAGGAATTCTTCACATGGTACAACACCCGGCACCACCACTCAGGCATCGCTTGGCTAACCCCAGAGGACATGCACTACGGCAGGGCGCGGCAAGTCATCCAGGTTCGTCAACGCGCCTTGGATAGCGCCTTCACACGCCACCCGGAACGGTTCCGGAACAGACCGCCCCGAGCGGCTCATCCACCTGAGGCCGTGTGGATAAATCCCCCAGATCAAGAAACGCAGGAAGAGAACAAAACGACACAAGCAATACTCACTAATTAGAAAACGGGGCTGTCTCAAAATGCTTGACACTTACCGACGCGGAGAAACCGTTCCGTCGAATCCGGACACGCACAAGCTGCGCTTGAACGTGGCACACTCGGGAGAAAGGGAGCCTACACCAACCCAGGTGTGCCACGGACTAACTCGTTAGTCCGTGTCCGACGCGTACGCGGAGAAACCGTCCCGTCGAACCCGGACACGCACAAGCTGCGCTTGAACGTGGCACACATGGAAGAAGGGGAGCCTACACGAACCTGGGTGTGCCACGGACTAACTTGTTAGTCCGTGTCCGGCGCGCATTCGGAGAAGCTGCTCCGCGAAGCCAGGCGTGCGGCACAATGCGAGGGGTTGTTCACATGGCTCAACGCTCCGGGCCGGGGGACACCTCGACCTCCCCTTACTGCACGTTGATGGAGAAGGGCACGCTCTGCATGGCGTTGCGGGTATCGACCCAACGGGTGCGGCCGGATTCGTAGGTGAGGCCTACGTCGAGTTTGCCGTTGAGCAGACCGGGACCGAGGAGTCCGTCGGCGGCGGTCTGGGCGAGAGGCACGGTGAACTCCATCTCCAAGGTGTGAGGAATGGTGATGCGCTTGAACCGGTCGCCCCATTGGTAACGGGTTGGCGATTCAGTCATCAGTTGAAGGGGGTAGAGGGGTTGGTCGCCGGCTTGTGCGCTTGAGCCGTAGGTATCGATGTAGAACCGCACGTTGTTCACGTCGAACAGACCGTGC
Organism: bacterium; assembly: GCA_024231375.1. The sequence goes on from JAAEQP010001208.1 coordinate 1,160, forward strand.
CACGCGGTCACCGTGACGGTGATGGGCAGGTCTTCGCCGAGCAGAACAGTGTCCGGAATATCGGCAGTAACTTCGGGTTTTGGCCAGAACATGGGAAGCATGACGAAGTACCCGGCGAACACCACGAACGCGCCGATGCCAATCTGTCTCGCGTGATCGCTGAGCCATTCGCCCATGATGCGTCCCCCTTCTGTTCAGACGCCGCAGCAGTGCGCCCGTTCAGACTACGGGAGTTCTCCCGTGAGGTCAATGGGGGAATGCGTTGATGGTGGCTTCGCGCACTGCGCAATCAACGAGTCCGAAGACTCGAGTGCGTCTTCTTCGTAGCGCAGGCGTCTCGCCTGCATTCTTCCCGGACCGTAGGAAGATGCAGGCGAGACGCCTGCGCTACAACCGGTCGGCAGAGACGCCGACCCTACCTGGGGATGGGATTCAGTCCCCTTGTCGCGCTTCTACTGCGACCCGGTGTGACCGAAGCCGCCTTCGCCGCGATCGGTTTCGTCAAGAGAGTCAGCGACGCGCCACTGCACGCGGGTGACGGGTGCAACAATCATCTGAGCGATGCGGTCGCCGCGGTCGATGGTGAAAGGTTCTTGGCCGAGGTTGGCCATGATGATGCGAATCTCGCCGCGGTAGTCGGCGTCGATGGTGCCGGGACTGTTGAGCAAAGAGATGCCGTGCTTGATGGCGAGGCCGCTGCGGGGTCGGATTTGGGCTTCATACCCTTCGGGAAGTGCGATGCGAAGACCCGTGGGTACGAGTGCGCGTTCGCCGGGCGCCAGGGTCAAGGGTTCGGTGACCGAAGCGCGGATATCCATGCCGGCGGCGTGTTCGGTCTCGTATGCGGGCAGAGGGATGTCTTCGCAACCGGGATCGCGCGTAATAGCAACAGCAACAGATTGGGTCATGAGTGCGTCTCCTTTCGTCGCGCTGCACGATACGAAAAAGGGAGGGAGACGCGCAAATGTCGAGAAGACCCCTCACCCTGCCCTCTCCCGCGGGGAGAGGGGAAGATCGCCGTTCACGCGCTCCCGCGACGTTGAGACAACGCGGCGAACAGGAGTGAAAACGCCGGGACTGACCCCAGCGAGCGCAGCGAGATGGGTCTGTCCCAGGCCTTTTCG
>JAAEQP010001209.1 GCA_024231375.1 bacterium
TCAAGTAACCGGTCGAGAAAGCGGCGCTCGTTTTCAGACCACACGAGCAGCGACTCCTCGATCCCACTCAACTTCCCTTTGATCCACGCGTTCAGTTCGTCACACTCCGGTGCCGCACCGTCCGCCGCGCGGCGCAGCATCGGTTCGAGTTCGCGCGTGATCGCTCGGGCGTCTAGCCTTGGTTCGGGCAGCTGAAGCGTGCGGCAGTCTTTCTGGGTACGTCCAGATGGAATAGGTTGAGCGCGGTGCCTCCCTTGAGGGCCCACAACTTCGTGGAATTCGGATGCTCGTGAAGACGACCCAAAATGCCATTCAGGCGCAGGACCTTCTCGACTATCTCTGGGCGAAAGCCTGTCTGTCCGGCCGTGTCGAGGACTGTCCGTGAGGTTATCACTCCCGCACACCCTCAGGATGCTCGTGCAGCTCCGGCGGCACGATCAACGCCCAGCGTGCAACCAGGCGACCGCGCCGCGCGCGATCCATGTACACCGGGCTTGCCGGGACGCGGGTCCGAAGCCATGCCAGCAACGTTGCGGGTACAGCCAACTCCTCGCGGCGCGATTCCACGAAGAAACCCAGCTTCGCGGCTAGCGTCTTGCTGTCGAGGAGCCCGACGTATTCCTGGAGTGAAGTTGGGTCGAGCGCCGGCACCTGGGCCAGCGACCGCCACACCTCCTCGAGTCCACCCGCCAATGCAGGCCGGTCGAGCGCGTCCAGTACGGTTCGTTCCAGGTCGGTGACACGGATCTCGATTCCCGCGCGCTCTACCCGCTCGACCCACCGTTCCCCTCGATCCGCGTTCAGGAGCGGTGCACGTGGGCGGACCGGTACGAAAACTCGGCCCTGGAAGGTCGTGGGCTTGGCACCCGTTGCGGTGACGAACGTCAAGCGTTCGAACAGACTCTGGGCATAGCCGTGAACCTCCAGAGCGGTGTGGTAAGCCACCGCCGCATCGGGAGCCATTCGTGAAGCCAGCGCGACAAAATCTGGCGGGCGAGGCGGCGTATCGACGCGCACGTAGACTCCTTGTTTGACCCTGGCGATGCGCCCCTGCCGAGTCCAGCGCGCCAGATGGGCGGCAACCGTGGCCTCGGATCGTCCGCGTTCGTGAAGTACGGCCGCGAATTCGTCGCGGTCAAAGAGACTGTGCGTGGTTAAAAATGATTCAGCTTTCATGGCATTCGTTCTCCGTAATGGGTAATAAATTGCA
>JAAEQP010001210.1 GCA_024231375.1 bacterium
GATATAATACATATAATAGGGACAGACACGAATGGCATTAAGATAACCCATAACCCCTTGCAAAATAAGGGGTTATGAGGCTTGCGCAAGTTGTGCCCTCCGGTCATGATGTTGGTGTTACGCCGACACCACGAACAGGAGGCCACGGATGGTCAGTATCGCACACGCCTTGCGGCAGATCAAGACCGATCTGGGGAACACGCTTTCCGAGGAACACATCGCCCAGACCTGCCGAGCGGTCGGGCACACTTGGCGAACTCGACTACTCGACCCGGTCGTTACCGTCCAGATCTTCATACTCCAGGTCCTACACGGCAACACCGCCATGACACAACTGCCCCGACTCGTGGGTCGGCGGTTCACCGCCGCGGCTTATTGCCTGGCCCGCCAACGCCTGCCGATCGGAATTCTGCAAGCCTTGGTTCGGCGGGTCGCCGGCGTGTTGCAAGAGGCCGACGACCAGTCTCAGCGCTGGCGTGGGCATCGCACCTTCTTCGTCGACGGCACGTCGTGCTCCATGCCCGACACCCCCGACCTGCAAAAACACTTCGAGCAGCCCAGCGGCCAGAAACCGGGCTGTGGTTTTCCGGTCGCTCACCTGCTGATCCTCTGCAACGCCGGCACGGGAACGATCATCGATCTGTTGGCCTCGTCATGGCGGATTCACGACCTGACTCGCGTCGGTGACTTGCATCCCGACTTGCAACCCAACGACGTGTTGGTGGCCGATCGCGGCTTCTGCTCGTTTGCTCATTTGGCCCTACTATTCAAGCAACAAACGCATGCCCTCTTCCGCGTACATCAGCGCACCATCGTAGACTTCAGACCCTGCCGGCCGCACGCCGCGAATCCGCGCGACAAGGGGCGGCCGCGCTCGCTTTGGTTTGCGTCGTTGGGTTTCGAAGACCAGTTGGTGGTCTGGCGGAAACCGGTTCAGCCGCCACGCAACGTGTCGGCCGAAGTGTTCGCGACGTTGCCGGACTCTCTGGTGTTGCGGGAGTTGCGTTATCGCGTCGGGCGTCCGGGCTTCCGAACGCGGCAGGTCACGTTGGTGACCACGCTGCTCGACGCGCTGGACTACCCGTCCGCGGCGTTGGCGGAGTTGTATGGGGCGCGTTGGCGGATCGAAGTGAACTTTCGGCACTTGAAACAGACGCTGGGCATGGACATACTCAAGAGCAAGACCGTCGCCGGCGTGCGAAAGGAATTGTTGGTATTCGCGCTGGTTTACAATCTGGTTTGCCAGGTGATGCGCGAGCGTGCGGCGGAATTGGGAGTGCCGGCGGCGCGAGTAAGTTTCGTGGATGCGTGGCGAGCGTTAGCGCATGCCAGTTACGGCCAGGGGGCGACGGAAATTATGGTGAATCCCGATCGTCCGGGCCGGATCGAGCCGCGAGTGGTCAAGCGTCGGCCGAAGCAGTATCCGTGGATGAATAAACCTCGCCAAGAACTACGTAAACAACTGCTGGACAAAGACCTTGCAGCCTAAGTTAATGCCATTCGAGACTGTCCCTAATTAACCCTAATTAACCGTCCCTAATTAACCCGGAATTAGGTGACTGTCCCTAATTAA
>JAAEQP010001211.1 GCA_024231375.1 bacterium
AGCAGTTCCGTATCGCACAGCCTGGCCGCTTTGAACTGAACCGAATCGACGCCCAGGTCGGCGGCCAGCCGAACGCAATCCTCCACCTCGTCGCAGTTGGACGTGTCAAGCACCACCTTCATGCTGATACGGACGCCGGTGCCGCGTTCCTCGCGAAGGGCCAACATCTCGCGGATGTTCGCACAGACCGCGTCGAAGGTGACATCGGGCCGTTTCGGCCGCTTCACACGCTCAACCGTGGCCGCGGTGGCCCCGTCGAAGCCGACGCGGACATAGCTGGCGCAATCCACAAGCGCTTCGGCCAGGTCGCCCGTACACATAGTCCCGTTCGTCAGCACGCCGATGCTCATGCCCATCTGTTTGGACTCGCGGACCACGTCAGCGAGGTCCGGGTGCAGGGTAGGTTCGCCGCCGCCGCAGAATTCGGTTCCGCGAACGCCCAAATCGTAGAGATCCCTCATCAGGCCGCGAAGTTGGTCCCCCGTCATGACCGTTCGGTCGTTGGCGTTCTCTTCCCGGTACTCGCACCACACGCAGTTCTGGTTGCAGATGTACGTGGGGTAGACGATAGCGGTGCGGGGTGGGGGCATCTCGTCGCGCAGGATCATCTGGGCTTCGTTGTAGTGGGTCAGGATGCGGTGTTGCAGGAAGTCGAATACGCGGTTGTCTTGATTGGCGTCGCTCATGCAGCGTTTCGATCCGGTCTTTCCGTAGTCGGCGTGCGTTGTGCCGCCGTGGAAACCTAATCTAGTGGATATGGTGCGTGGAATCAACCGCCTGAACCGAAATACCCCAGAAAGCTCTTCAACCCGTGCCATTTGGCGCGAACGTCGGCTTTCGTACGAATATTGAGAAGCATGCGCATCATCTGAGATGGCCTGAGATAGAACCGCCGCAATCCTTCGTCGATGAGGGCGTTGATTTCATCTACCGATAGGCCCGGCAGACTGTGCGTTGCCACTTGCTCGTAGTTCTCGTCCACCCAATCGCGCCATTCATGGACCGTGAGGCAGTTCTCACTCTTGGCCCAGTCGTAGAAGGCTGTGCCGGGGTAGGCCACCACCCCGCTGAACTGGGCCGTGTCGATCTTCAGTCGTTGCGCCAGTTCGATGGTCTTCCGGGCCGAGTCGCGGGTCTCACCGGGACCGCCCACCATGAAACACCCGTGTACCCGAATGCCCGCCTTCCGGGCGTTCTCGGCGAAGGTGAACATCATGTCGACGTTGGTGCCTTTGCGTACGCGGTCGAGCATGTCCTGATCGCCGAATTCGAACCCCACACACACCATGCGGCATCCCGACCGCTTCATCAACTGGAGCACTTCAAGGTCGTTCACGTCTACGCGGGCGTTGGCGCTCCACGCAACGGGCAGTTGCCTCCGCACCATTTCCTCGCACAACGCCACCAGTCGATCCTGATGCGTGCGGATCGTCAGCGTGTCGTCCTCGAACATGATCTCTTGAAGGTCCGGGAACAGCTTGAGGTCATACTCGATCTCGTCGACCACATGCCCCACGCTACGTGTGCGGTATTGGTGTCCGTTCATCACCTGAGGCAATTGGCAGAAAGAGCATCGGTTCATACAGCCCCGGCCGCTGATAAGCGTGAGGAAGGGAAACAGTTTGCCCGCGTCCCGGTAGTCTCCAATGTCGATGTGCCGCCATGCGGGGAAGGGCAACTCGTCAAGATTCTCGATGAACGGACGTGCTGCGTTGCGAACGAAGTCCGAGCCGTCCAGCCACGCCGCGCCGGCGCACTCCGACACCGCCACGCCGTCGGCGAGGTCGCGGACGGTATAGTCGTACTCGCCGAGGGCGACTGCGTCCACGGCGTGGTCGGCGCGGCGAAGCGTATCCTCGGGCTCGGCCGACACGTGGGGACCGATGAAGACGTTGGGCGCGCCGGTGGCGTCCTTGCACAGCGCCGCCGACGCGATGTCCGCATCGATGGACGGCGTCGAGGTCTGGTGTACGACCAAGTCCGGCGCAAATTTCCTGAGCCTGGGAACAACGTCTTCGGTAGGCATGTTCTTGGCCTGAGCATCGAGGAAGAAGACCTCGTGCCCCGCTGCTTCCACCACGGCGGCGGCTGTGGCGAAGTAGTCGGGATGCCGTTGGACACGCCCGCGCGACCGCGCAAACCAGCGGGCCGACTTGGTGAAGTCGACCCCGAACATAGGATTTAGAAAGGCAACACGCATGATGTCTCCTGGAATCTCTCCAAGAAGGGGACTGATGCAAGCGAACGAGTCTCCGAGCGAGACGTGTCTGTCCCCTTCTGGCGCACCCCTAGGATACGGCGCGGGCGGCGGCTATGTCCACAGATTGCCCAGGTAGGCGGCGCCGGAGGAAAGGCCGGACTCGATGGCGGGGATCAGTTGGTCGCGGATGTCGGGGTAGAACTCGAGTTCCCGCAGCTCGTCCAGGGACGCGAATCGGAGTTCGGCAAGGTTGGCCTCGGCGCCCAGCGCCAACTCGCCCGAAGTCGCACGCGCCGCGAAGTAGACGTTGACGATGTGGCGGTGCTTGTCGGGCGGAATCGTGTCATTCACGAAGAGGATAGGTCCCAACGTGACATCCAAGCCGGTTTCTTCGCGGAGTTCGCGGACGAGTGCGTCGCCGAGGGGTTCGCCAAACTCGACTCCGCCTCCTGGAAGCAGCCAATACGTTCGGTCGCCCTTCACATGCCGCACCAACAGGACGCGGCCATCCTCGACGATCACCGCGGCGGCACGGATTCGAGGAGCTGCCCCGTCCCCCTGCCCCACATTCATGCGATATACCTCTGAAGCTGCGCCGCAACAGCCGGGTCCAATTCGGCTTCCACGAGGATGTCGTCCTCGTCGTAATGCTGCTCAAGCACGCGGCCGTTGCCGTGAATCCGCGACAGCACACCCGCCTCGGACTGGGGAATCCGCAGGAGAACACGCCGTTGCGTGGCGCTCAGGCGCCGCTCGATCTCCGTGAGCAGTTCTGCCAATCCCTCGCCCGTCCGGGCCGACACGGCCATGCAGTCCCCCGGATCTCCCCTCATCAACACCTGGACATCACCCGGATCCGCGAGGTCCGTCTTGTTGTATACCTTGAGCATGGGAGTGTCGCCCACCTCGATCTCATCGAGAACAGTGAAGACTGCACCGATGTGTTCCTCCACGGCAGGATGGGCCACGTCCGCAACAAGCAGCAGCAGGTCGGCCTCGTTCACCTCCTCAAGTGTCGCGCGGAACGCGGCCACGAGGGAATGGGGCAGCTTGCGGATGAACCCCACCGTGTCGCTGATCACCGTTTCCCGGCCACCGGGAAGGGCACATCGCCGGCTGCGTGGGTCCAGCGTGGCGAACAATTTGTCCTCGACCAGTACGTCCGATCCCGCCAAGGCATTCAGCAGGGAGGACTTGCCCGCGTTGGTGTACCCCACCAGGGCAACCGATCCCATGGATCCTTCGCTGCGTCGCTGGCGCTGGATGCGCCGATTCTTGCGGATCGTATCGAGTTCGGCCGTCAACCGGTCGATGCGTTTACGGATTCGCCGCCGATCCACTTCGAGTTTCTGCTCACCCGGCCCACGCACGCCGATACCGCCCTGCTGGCGCATGACCGCGCCTCGACCCGTCAACCGCGGCAGCAGGTATTGGAGTTGGGCTAGTTCGACCTGATGCTTGCCCTCGTTGGTGTGAGCGTGTTGCGCGAAGATGTCCAAGATGAGCTGGGTACGGTCAAGGACCTTCACCTCGATGGCGCGTTCCAGGTTCACGCCCTGCGACGGGGTGAGGTCCGAGTCAAAGAACACCACGTCGGCTTCGAGTTCATCGCAGGCACGCCGGATTTGTTCGACTTTGCCCGCACCCACCAGTGAGGCAGGGCACGGGGCTGCCCGGCGTTGAATCACTGTGCATCGGACATCGGCGCCCGCGGTCCATGCCAGCCGTTCCATTTCCTCGAGGGATTCATCGACCTCGTCGTCCGTGTCGCCCGGAAGGACAAGCCGCACCAGTACGGCCGTCTCGGTTACGGGCGGCCGCTCAATTTCGATGAGTCCGTTCTGGTTTCGTCCCTGCATGGCGCTCCTGCCCTCAGTGTGCGACAATCCGTGCGGCGTCTGCAATGTTTGACAGCCCGCGAGTATTCGCTCCGTTATGCATACCCCTACGCGAGGTGGCCAGGGCAATTGCATCTAATCGGGCCGTCGTGGTCACCAGGCCTTGTCAGGTGTGCCACCTTCAAGCGGCAGCTTGTGGGTGTCCGGATTCACGATAGACCACCATCCCGTAGCCTGAGGACACCCACAACAGTGTTGTGGGTGGCACACATGTTGTGGCGTAGACCTCCGGTACGCCCCTGCGCTACCGGGCAGTGACGCGCGTTGCACGGACGAGGGCCGTACTTGAGTTGATGCCGGTTCCCGGATGGTTCCAGTGCGATTGCCCTGGTGAGGCGGCTTGCTTCCACCTGTCCGTTCATCCTAAGATGCGGATCCGACTGGCGCTCTCGGAAAGGCTGCGACGATGTCCGAGGCGTCCCGAAACCAGGGAGCGAGAGACCATGATCACCAAAGCCCGTTACCCCATGACACTGCTACTGTGCCTGCTCGCGGCATGCACGATATCGGCCCAGAATGACAACGCGTCGGAAGGAACGAACGCTATGAGCGCCGAATCGAAACTGTCTCCGCAGGACTTCGAGGCCCGGATCGCCGAAAAGGGCGGCCGCGTGGACTTCGTGTTTGGCGATGACCGCCCGTTCAAACAATGCCACGCCTCGACCATCGTGCAGGCGGGCAATGGCGATTTCAT
>JAAEQP010001212.1 GCA_024231375.1 bacterium
TGAGGGATCCATGCGCAGAATCTGATCCTCTGCGACCTCACACGGTACCTTATCGCGAACCAGTACCAGTGGCCGTGCTGTTATCCATCGAATTGCAACGACCTATTCGAGACGCCTCTCGGCTACGACCGCCTGCGACGCAACGTTCGCTCGGTGTACACGTTCCGCCACGAGTCGCGCAAGTGCGTGCAGGTCATGTTCCTCAGGTCCGTGACGTCGGCGGTGGCAACGGTGTGCAGATTCGACCTGACACCCACGCAGTGCTGGTACGACGGCGCGGCAGCCCACACCCTTGCGGATCGCGACTGCCTGGCCCGGAAGGAGCTGATGCTGAACGCGGCGTGCGTCGACGTCCGTCGGGGACACAATATGAAGGAGTGGCAAAGAACGGGCGATCGGATGCGCAAGTACATCGTCCAGAAGGGGTTCGTGTGCACGGGGGACCGAGTCAGCTGGGCCGTGGTGCTCATGAACGCCGTACGCGCGCTTGACACGGGCGACGGTGTTCTCCTCGAGAACCTCTGTGCGAACTGGAATGGCGAGGTGCGCGGGCTAGCCAACGTCCCCATGTTCCTGGTGGCGTGCGATGGTCAGGGAGTCACGACGCACGTGGTCGCCCGCTTCGGTGTTCAGCAACAACCACTGGACAACACCGTGCGTTTGGATCAGTGCACCGAGGCAGAGCAACAACACGCGGCGTCACTCCAGCAGGCTTCCCCGGCGAGGAAGCCACCGGCGGCGGGGGCGGTGACCACCACAGGCTCGCTCAAGTAAGTAAGTGGCACGGAGGGGAAAGTTGCAACCACGCCAACGCTAGGCAGAAAATGCGACTGCGGTCGCACAGGCGTTACACATGTGCGAAGGTTTTATCCCACTTCAAAAACGCA
>JAAEQP010001213.1 GCA_024231375.1 bacterium
GGCTGCAGATACGTTGCGGAATACTCATGGAGAAGAGGAGGGCACACTGCCATGAAGACCAATCTCCGCTCTTGGATTCTGTTTTCCCTTTTCACGGTTCTCGTCATGCCACCTGTGGTCGCGGCCACCGGTGTGCCGGAACTCGTGAAGGACATCTCAACCGCTACGGACGACTCGTCGCCCACTGAGTTCGTCTATTCCTCGGGTTGGTTCTACTTCGCCGCCGACGACGGCGTCAACGGCAGGGAGCTATGGAGAACCGACGGCTCCACCGGAAACACGGGGATGGTCATGGATATCTATCCTGGTCAGTGGTCATCTGAACCGCACTTCTTGTTCAGCCTGGGCGGGACAGTTCTCTTCTGGGCGAAGGGACCCGACTACGGTCTGGAGTTGTGGACGACGGACGGTACCACGACCACGCGGATCACCGATACGCCCTCCCCGCCCAGCGGAGGGACCAATCCGCTCGCCGCCGGCATTTCAGGGGGGGTTCTGTACTTCGCCCTAACCAACGCGGGCACAATCGAGCTGTGGAAATCGGGCGGGACGAGCGGCACCACCGAAAAGATCGAGGACATCGCGTCCGGAACAAGGGCGGGGATTGGCCAATTCGTCGATGCTAATGGAACGCTCTATTTCAGAGCGAGCGACGGGGTCGGCGAGTGGAATCACGAACTGTGGACGAGTAACGGAACCGCCGGGGGGACGGGGATGGTGACGGAGTTCAACCCCAGTGGAAGTGGCGTGAGCCAACTGTTTGCGTTCGGCGACAACGTCTTGTTCCAGGGCGATGACGGGGATGGGTACGGCTATGAACTTTGCATAAGCGATGGAACCCCCGGCGGTACGGAAC
>JAAEQP010001214.1 GCA_024231375.1 bacterium
AGAGCCAGTCAATCCTCCACGAGGTAAGACCACCGACCGGAGAGCCGTATGCGGGAGAACTGCACGTACGGTTCGGAGGGAGGGGAGACCGGGAAACCGGTCTTCCCTACCCCTATCACTCGGCAAGAGCCCATGCATTGGGCGGAAGGTCATAGCCACGGGCGTCCATCGAGATAATCGAACCCGGCCTTACCGCAGCGTCACCTGCCCGTAGCTCATGGTATCGCCGGCCGGGGCGTTTCCGAGGGTGTCGATTGTATTGGACGGCTTGTTGCCCGCCCGGACGGTGGCCGTGGCGAAGGAGGTGAAGGGCTTCTCGAAGGGCACGCGGACACGGGCTTCAGGCTTCACGTCGGGATAGACGGGCATCAGGTAGTTGTGGGGTTCGGGTCCGCCCGCGTAGCCGAACAGGTAGGCGCGGCCATCGGGCGTCTCGTGGAAGCGTGCACATCCCGGCCCTTCGCCCTTGTCGATGAGAACGTGGCGCGCCACGACTTCGCCCTTCCGAACGATGGCCAAGTGCAACGACGGCTGGACGGACAGGTCCGGGAAGTACTTGTCGCGCATGAAGGCGTGATGCACGTCCTGCTGCGTGTACACGACATAGGCGTCGCCCTCAGGGCTAATCCATAGTTCCTGATGGAAAATGTGGCCGGAGGTCTTGTCGACGTTGGTGATTTCGATGGGTTCGGAGAAGGGCTGCGAGGCGATGTCGGGTGTCCAGGTGTAGTACAGAATCCGGAACACATAGTCCCACTTGCGCTCGGTCTGAGCGAATTTGAATTCGCGCCATTCTTCCACCGGTTCCACAATGTCGCCGACCGCAACGACGTGGCCCGTCCGGTCCTTCAAGGCGACCGGCGAGTAGCACGACCGGATGGGGAACTCAATGAGTCCGTTCTGGAGCGTCTTGCCCGACGCATCGAGCCATGCCCAATGCTGCACGCCGGTCTTGGCGTGGATGTTCAGCATCAGCAGTTCGTCGTTCGTGCCGTCCGCTCCGTACCCCCGGTACGAGTGGTCCGTGAAGTAGGCTTCGCCGGCCCACGTAGGCGACAGCTTCTTCGGGTTCATCATCTCTTCACTCTTCGGCAGCACGAACCGGAGCAGGTGCGGTTCGCAGAGCCCGTACTTGACGCCGGGCGGCTCGGTCGAGTCGTTCACGTAGAGATATAACGACCCGTCTGACAGCACGCCGAAGGACGTGGGTTCCCGCTGCCGGTATCCCTCTGCTTCGGCAACAACCTTCCAGTCACCGTCGCCTCGGAGCCGCAACCGCCATCGCGTGTTGCATAGCAGGGGCACGCCTTCGCCCGTTTCCATTTCGCTCACGAGTACGTCGTCGCCTACGCGGGCAATGGAGGTGCAGCCATACGACCACAGGGGGCCTGACCCGTTGCCGGGGGAGGCGAACGTGTACACGTCCTCGAAAGCGGTCACGGTGGGTTCGATATCGGCCTCGCCAGCGCGGCAGATGCCGCACATCGCGACGGACGCAAGTACCGCAATCGTCAAAGCCAATGAGTCGGTGCTGAATAACATGCTCACTCCTCCCGCGACGTCTATTCGGCCGGCACCGCAAGCCGTGCCACCAGCGCACCCGCCACCGCTTCGTGTCCTTCTGCGCTCAAATGAATGTGGTCTACAAACAGTCGTGGCGCCGGTGGAATAACCTCCGACAACTCCAACAGCGCAATGCCTTCGGCGTCCAGGGTCTGGCGTACGGTCTCGGGCAGCGGTGGGTTCTCCTCCCGCTCCATGAAAGGCGATACCACGACCAACACGCGCTCCTTGCCAACTTCCCGCGCCAGACCAACCAACGCGTCGACATTTCGTTCCACGCGCCCGGTCTCGTCGAGTTGCTCCACGGGTTCCGTCACGGGCGGCGGCGCGATCCATTCCCAGCCGAACCGGCTGTGCGCCATGAGGCGGGCGATAGCCAGCGCCTGTGTTGTTGCGAACCACGGCCTGCGAAGCGGGAAGGCGACGCTGTTGCGCACAAGGCTTGAGTTCGGGGGACGAAGGAAGTCGCCGGGGATTACGTATACCACCACGAGGCCGGGCTTGAGTTGCGACAGGTGCGTCCGATACAAGGCCGTCATCTGTGCAACCGAATACCCGTTGACGCCCGCATTGACGACCGTTGTGCCGAGGGCGGCTTCGAGGCGCGACGTGAATAGCGCCTCATGGGGCATTCGCACGCCGCCCCAGGTCACGGAATCGCCCAGGACAAGTGTGGGGCTCGAGTGCGCGAGAAGGGCGTCCGTGGACCGTGTATCGCGTATGCCGCCGTTGTTTACGTCTACGGTGACGCCCGCGTAGGAAACGCGCTGGTTGGGTTTGAGGCGGTACCCCGCGGCGGCGTCCTCTTCGTATAGCACCGGTTGGGCCAGCCCCAGGAATCGGAGTGCCAGTTCAAGGAGGACCAGCGTGGCCACGAGGACGAAGCCGCCCGCCGCGGCTCGCCTCAGCCACGTCCGCCGTTGGTTGGTTTCGGTGTTGGGAGTGCTCACGGTCGTATTGTGGGGCCGTGGAACAGGCGCGTCAAGTATGACGAATCGCTGATAAGGTCCCCCGTTTCCCTGATGCAGCCAATTGGTGTCAGGTCACGGGAGTCGAACCCTTCCGGGTTCGGCGAGAGGAGGTCTTCCGTCCCCGAGTAGCCCGGTCGCTTCCTTTGGAACCGTCCGGCCTACCCGGGGTCGAGAGCGCGCCACCATCAACCCGGAAGGGTTGGACAAGCCGACGAGCCAATCTGGGGCACTTGCTGCCCCGTCACTGAAGATAGTGCCGGGTCAACTCACCCTTCAGATACTCAAAGGCCGTGTCCACGTCGTCGCAGAACTTGAAGAGGTCCAGATCCTCGGGAGCGATGACGCCCCATTTCACCATGGCTTCAAAATCCACGACCTCGTTCCAGAATTCCGTGCCATAGAGGACAATCGGTCGAGGTTTTGTGGTCTTCTTGGTCTGAATAATCGTGAGCAACTCGAACAGTTCATCCATGGTGCCCACACCGCCGGGGAATACGACCATGCCGCGGCCCATGGAGAAAAACCAGAACTTGCGTACGAAGAAGTAGTGAAACTCAAAGCACAATTCCCGCGACTGGTACGGGTTCGGGTGCTGTTCCATGGGCAGGCTGATGTTGAGACCCACCGACAGCCCGTTGGCGCGGGCGGCGCCGCGGTTGGCCGCTTCCATCATGCCGGGCCCGCCGCCTGAACACACGATGAACCGCCGCGAGGGTTGTGGCAGCGACTTTGACCAGCGCGTGAGGCGTTCCGCCAAGTCCGCGGCGTCCTCGTAGTACCGGGCAAGCCGCACGCCGTTCTCGCCTTGTTCGACCGCCGCCCGCAACTCGTCCGTGGGCGTGGCACTCTCGTCCAACGCCGTGCGCGCGTCAGCCAGATTCCGTTGGGCGTCTTCAAGCGGAAGAGACCGTGCCGAGCCCAGAAACACGATGGTATCTTCGACGCCCAGCCTCTTGAACCGCGTTTCGGGTTCCTCGAATTCGCACAGTACGCGAATGCTGCGGGCCTCGGGTCCATTCAGAAACGTGAGGTCGTTGTAGGCCTTGACGGGGGATAGGGCGTCGGGGTCGTTCTGTTCGGTCATGGGCTCTCCTCGGCGGCTGTTGACAACCCCCAAACCGGGTGATAGAGTACGCCCATAAAGTATACGCTGTCGCGACTGGCGAAGGAAACGTGGAATTAACCACGGGGAAGCGGCAGGCGTCGATGTGAATTTGCCGATCGCCTGGGCGCTGAGAACGAGCGTCCGGGCGCGTTTGTTTTCAGGGGTTTCGTTACCACGGAGGACCCTACCCATGGCAGACCAAGATCTGAAGAAAATGTACCGTACCCGCACCGAGGGCGACTTCCCTGACACCATCGAGGTGATGGGGCGCACCTACCTGAAGAACGAGGATTTGCGGTACGGGACCAACCCGCACCAGCCGGCCGCGTTCTACCGTCCCGCCGACGGGGACTTGGTGCTTGGGGCCTACGAAATCCTGAAGACGGGCAAGAGCGGCCTGTCCCAAACCAACATCGAGGACATGCACCACGCTGTTGGCATTCTGAAGTTCATGCAACGCCCTGCATGCGCCGTCATGAAGCACTGCAACCCGTCGGGTGTGGCGATCCAGGTGGACGACCTGCCGCAGGTCGACGTGTACCGGCGCGCGCGCGATGCCGACGCCCAAGCGGCTTTCGGTAGCGTCGTGGTGTTTAACACCGAGGTGGACGCCGAGACGGCCACGGAAATTATGCAGAGCATCGTGGAAGGTGTGGCGGCGCCCTCGTTCCAGCCGGAAGCGCTGGAGGTGCTGAGCGATTTCGAGACCTTCCGCAGGAACAAGCAGATTCGCGTCATCAAGCTGCCCGGCCTTGCGGCCCTGCCCAAGTATGTCGACGACGGCACTGACAAGGTCGAGATGAAGGTGTTCGACGACGGCAGTATGGTGCTTGCGAAGCCGTATCTGTCGCGCGTGAAGGGTCCCGAAGACCTGATGCCCGCGTACAATGAGCACAAGAAGAAGGGGCGCATCGACATCGCGCGGAAACCCACGGACCGCGAACTCGACGACCTGCTCTTTGCCTGGTACGTGAACATTCACGTCCGGTCCAACGGTGTGGTTATCGTGAAGAACGGCCAGACGCTCGCGGTCGGCACCGGCGAACAGGACCGGGTCGGCGCGGTGCAGCAGGCCGTCATCAAGGCCCAGAGCAAGTACAAAGGCGATGAGACGCTTGAAGGCGCGGTTATGGCGTCGGACGGGTTCTTCCCCTTCCGCGACGGCGTGGACGCGGCCACCAGCGTGGGCATCACCGCCATCTGCCAACCCGGCGGCAGCGTGGCCGATTTCGACGTTATCGCCGCGTGCAACGAGACAGAGACCACCATGGTCTTCACCGGCGAACGCTGTTTCTCGCACCACTAGGATTCCAACGGCTGGGCGGTCCATCCGGGGCCGCCCAGCCTCTTAGGTTTCACCGATGGCGAAACGCAAAGACCGAATCAACACGAATCACGACGCCAACCCCCTGACCGACAATCCTTTCGGAGCCTTGGCCGGAATGGCGGGTGACTTACCCGAAGGCCCACCCGAACCCGAGACGCCCACCACCGACAAGCCCGCCGCGTCGGCCTACGCCGTTGGCCGCACGAAGAAGGGCAACTACCCTATCTTCTTCGAGAAACGCCCCAACGGCAAAGTCGTCACCGTCGTCCGGAAAGTGTCGGGCGATGCCGAGGGGTTGCTCCGTCTGCTGAAGAAGGCCTGCGGCACCGGCGGAACATTGGCGGAAGACGGCATCGAACTCCAAGGCGACCAACGCACGCGCGTTGAGGAACAGCTCAAGCGGTTGGGGTTGTGACCGTCATTCCCGGCGACTGCCTGGAGCGCGAGATGCTTCGCATTCGCTCAGCGTGACGGGAAGGTCGTCCGAGGTCCGAAATCCACTGTCGCGCTTGGCCTTAGCCAGTCCTTTGACGGGACACGTCCCCAGTGATACCATCTGTCTTCATGAGCCGCGCGTTCTATAGCAGCACCCAGCAACGTCAGGTGGGCCGTGTCCTTCCGGACCTTCTACGCGCTCGTGGGCTGCTGTGGGACCTCATCTCGAAGGAGTTCCGCGCCCGGTACCGCAACGCCACGATCGGTGTGGTGTGGGCCGTTCTGCAGCCGCTTCTGATGACGCTCATTCTGGCGTTCGTATTCGGGGTCGTCTTCCAGTGGCGTTTTGAGGAACGGGGCATCGGCGGCGATGAGCCGCTGGCCGTGTTCCTTCTGTGTGGGTTGGTTCCCTGGCAATTCCTCGCAACGGCGCTGGCCGTGGGCGTGGGATCGCTCGTGGGGAACCGGGAACTCGTGAAGAAGGTGGGGTTCGCACGCGAGGTGATTCCGCTATCGGCCGTCTTGAGCTGCATCGTCAACCTGGCGATCGGATTTCTCGTCCTCATCGGCGTCCGCTTGCTGACGGGAGGCCCCTTGGGCGTGGGACTCATCTGGGTCCTGCCCATCTTTGTCGTCCAACTCGCCCTAATTGTGGGCTTGTCTCTGCTGCTTTCCGCGATGAACGTGTTGTTCCGAGACGTGTTCTACATGACCGAGATTCTCATCGCCTTGGGGTTCTATGCGACCCCGATCTTCTATCCGCTCCAGATGGTGGAGAACAGCGCGGCGGGTCTGGCTTCGAAAATTGGAATCCCTGCGTTGAGCGGCGATCTGACGATCCGCCTCTACATGCTGAATCCGATGGCGGGATTGGTCACGGCGTACCGTCAGGCCTTTCTCGGCAACCAGATCCCGGATGCCGACCTCCTGGTCTGGCCCGTGACCTGTGCCGTAGTGGCGCTCGTTCTTGGCGTGGTGGCGTTTCGGCGCATAGCGCCCACAATGGCGGACCATCTGTAATGGCGCTCATCGAAGTACAAGACATCTCCAAAACATTCCGGCCCCGGCGAGGGGCTCGGAGCACGCTCCTTGGTTCTCTTCAGAATCTCAACCCACTGAAATCGCGGTCCGTCGAGACCGTCCGCGCTCTTGAGGATCTTTCGTTCACCGTGGACCCGGGAGAGACCTTCGGCATCATTGGCGCCAACGGGTCCGGCAAGAGCACCTTGCTGAAGATCCTGGCGGGCGTGACGACCCCCACATCCGGTGAAGTGACCATCCACGGGCGCGTGGCATCGCTGCTCGAGCTGGGCGCCGGGTTCCACCCCGTACTGAGCGCACGCGAAAACATTTTCCTGAACGGACGCCTCCTGGGCATGTCGCGCGCCGACATCGAACGCGAGTTCGACCGCATCGTGGCGTTTTCGGGCGTGGGCGAGTTCATCGATAACGCCTTGGACACCTTCTCGAGCGGCATGTACGTGCGGCTTGGGTTCGCCGTGGCAGTCCACTCGAATCCGGACGTGTTCCTGGTGGACGAGGTGTTGTCGGTAGGCGACGAAGAGTTCCAGCGCAAGTGCCGCAAGCGCATTGGCGAACTTCGTGAACAGGGCAAGACGATTCTGTTTGTATCGCACGACTTGGGCATCGTGAGCGCCTTGTGCGACCGGGTGATGCTGCTGAGCAAGGGCAAGATGATTTCGCGCGGGACACCCCGGGAAACCATCGATTTCTACCTCCGGCAAGTGGGCCATCAGAAAGCCGTGCATACGTGCGGATCGGGTGCGACCGAGGCTATCTTCAACAGTGGCCGGGTGTCTTTGTTCCACGACCAGCACGAGATCACGGCGCCGGCAGGTCTTGTCTGTCAGGTGCTGCACATGGGGGGCTGGCACGAAGCGACGATGGCCGATTGGGCCATCGAAGAATCGGGATCAACCCACTGCGTCGCTCGCGGCCAGGCTACGCGGCTTCCCATCGACTGGTTGGTGCGCATCGAGGTTGCGGACGGCACGGTGCGCTACTCCATCGGTTTCGAATCCCGCGGCGACATCGACATCGAAGACGTGGCCGTCGATTTCTTCTTGCCGGTGAAGTACACGTCCTGGCTTGACCCGGACGGTGAGACGCCCTTCCCTGAAATCGTGTCGCAGGACGTTCGGTGGATGCCGCTCAGCAGTCGGGAAGCGGCGCCGTCAGTGGCGGCCGCCTTGTCTGGCGACGGTTCGGAGGCCCCCGAGGTCCTTGTCCGGTTTGCGGAGAAGAACGACCACGACCGGTTGATCTGGTGGAACACGGACTACGTCCAAGGCATGCGCGTGCTACGCGCGGGCGGACCCGTGCCGAAGCAGGCCCTGCCCTTTAAGGCGGGCCGGCACGAGTTGGTGACGCTTGAAATCGCGCTGGGGCAGGACCGGGCAGCGATCAACGCCCAGGTGGCCGCGGAACGGGAAGCGTGTTCCGTGACGGCGGACGGCCTTTCGGCGACGTTCCGGCAGGGTCAGGTGCGGCTGAGCGTGGATGGCGCCGATGTGACGGCGTTCATGGGCTTTTACACGTCCATGCTTATTGGCAACCTATGGAACGACAGCCAGTGCCTTCAATGGGACGACGTGCGCCGCCAGGGAGACATGATCGAGGCTACCGGGACATCGCGCCGGTTCCCGTTCCGTCAACACTGGCGGTTCGAGAAGGCCGCGGACGGCATCGCCGTCCAGATCGAGCTTGAGGTCATCGAGCCCTTCGAATGTCAGGAGTACCACGCATGTGCGTGTCTCAACGAGGCCTATAGCGAGTGGGAATCGGACGTGGAATCGGGCGCGTTCCCGCCCTTCGACCCGAGCCAGAGCGATTGGCGCCATGCGAATCGCGACTACCGGCCCGGCACGCGAATCACCGCCCGCGGACCCGACCTGCCCTCAGTCGTGTTGGAAGCTGCCGAAGACGCGCCCATGCGGATGACGGCCATCAACACGGGATACCATCAGCGGGCGCGCGTGCTCCAGGCGTTGGGTGTGTCGGACGAGGGGGCCTTCCACTTCACTCCGGGCAGACACCCCTACTTCCAGGGCACGATCAAGATAGCGCGTTAGGCGCTGCGCCGTTGCTCGGGAGGGTAACCATGGTGAGCGACGTCTTCGCCGTGGCGACGAGCTTCCCCCCGCCGTTGAAGGCTTCCGCCTCAAGAAACAGCAAGGTGCGCGTCTTGGCGCGCAGCCGCACCTCCACCACAAGCGTTCCCTCTTCATCCGTCGGGACTGTCCTCATGTACGACGTTTCCATGGAGACGGTGAGACAGGGGCGCTTCGCGACGAGGTAGCAGAATGGGCCAAAGGCGTTGTCGAAGGCGGCTGCAATCATCCCGCCCTGCATGGCGCCGGTGGGGCCGGCGTACTCGGGACGGACGGGGAACGTGACGCGCATGGATCGGTTGCGCACGTAGTCGACGATGGTTCCCCCCATCTCTCGAAACACACGCGGCGGGATTTCGACCCCGTACCGTTCGGCCATTTCATTGGCTTTGTCCAAAGCCTGAGCGACGCGTGTTTCCGCGGAATTCATGAGACGTTTCTCCTCGCCATCAGAATGCAACGCGGGGGAGACCCAGCCGTTCCGGGTCTCCCCCGTCGCGCAACTACCGAGAACCAATAAACGGTTACTTCTTGCCCTTCTTGAGGACCTTCGCCACTGACGGCGCGGCAATGCGTTCCATGATCGGCAGGTCGCCGATGAGCGGACGCGCGTACCGGATGAAGGCCTCGGTCACGCCGTTACCGGCCTTGTTGATGAACTTGGCCGGCATTTCGGTAGCGTCGCGCGCCACGTCCTTGAGCTTGGCCAGGAAGTACTCGACTGCGTAGTCGCCGATGCGGCGAATGGCAACCGACCCGTCCAGGTTGTGCCAGATGGCGAACTGGGCGGCCTTTTCGCCGACCTCGCGCGCCTCGAACTGGTCGACTTCGCTGACGCAGCCGAGGAAGCTGCGCTGCAGGTAGCCGAGCGTATCGGCGCGGACGCGCTTGATGCTGGTGTCGGCCTTGATCCACGAAGCAAGCAGGTCGCCCAAGGCGCCCGTGCCGGAGAGTTGCATGTTGCCGTGTGCGTCTTTCTCACCGCCGGTGAACTGGCTGACGATGGCTCTGCCTTTCGGATCAACGATGCCTTCGGACGCGGCCACGATGCATCGGCCGTGCTTCTTGTATACCGCCTTCACGTCACTGAGGAACTGCTTTTTCGTGACGGGGCGTTCGGGCATGTAGATGAGATGGGGACCATCATCCGGGTACTTGCGGGCAAGGCTGGCAGCCGCCGTCAAGAAGCCCGCGTGACGTCCCATGACGACGCCGATGTACACGCCCGGGATGGCGCGGTTGTCGAGGTTCACGCCCGCGAAGGCCTGGGCCACGAACTTGGCCGCGGAACCGAACCCAGGACAGTGGTCGGTGACTTTCAGGTCGTTGTCGATGGTCTTCGGGATATGGATGACGCGCAGTTCGTACCCGGCCTTGTCGGATTCCTCGTTGACGATGCGGCACGTGTCGGCGCTGTCGTTTCCGCCGATGTAGAAGAAGTAGCGGACATCATGGGCCTGGCACACCTTGAAGACCTTGCGGCAATACTCCACATCGGGCTTGTCGCGCGTCGACAACAGACCGGACGACGGCGTCTGAGCGACCGCTTCCAGGTTGTGCGTCGTGGCCTCGGTGAGGTCCAGGAAATTCTCATTGATGATGCCGTTCACGCCGTGAAGGGCGCCATACACCCGCGTGACCTGCGGGTACTTGCGGGACTCGAGCACGGCCCCGATCATGCTCTGGTTGATCACGGCGGTCGGGCCGCCGCCTTGGGCTACCAACACTTTTCCTTCGAGGACTGACATAATCGATTTCTCCTTTACCGGCCCGTCGATTGCGCTGCCGAATGTGTGTCGAAACGTTCCGCTTGAAACACCTTCCATGCCGGGAAGGTGGATGGGAACAAAACACGCCGATTATACACACCCAACTCGGGGCCTTTCCACTCGCACCCAGACAGAAGGCACGGGGGCGGAGCTATCCAGAGAAAGATGTGGGCGTTTCTCGTGAAATCTGCACGGAATGGGGCGCCCGGAACGCGGTGTTTCGCCAAGTGGTTGGGAACCGACGCGATACGTCGTGGTATAATAGGGACGGTGCAGTCAGGAGTTGCCTTGTCCCGGTGACGGCAGGCGAGGTAGCCCGCAACGAATTGGAATGGAATGAAGATAGAACTACATTGTCACACGAACGTGCATTCCGCATGTTCACGTGTTTCGCCCAAGGAATTGGTCGCTATGGCAGAAGCCAGCGACTATGATGTTGTGTTTCTGACCGATCACGGTAAAGTCTGGCCGGCACATGAGTTAGCGGCGGCTCGGGAGTTCTGCGACCGTGTCCGCATCTTCCCCGGAATCGAGATCACGTTCCCCGAAGGGCCGGACGTCCTCGTGTTGGGCGCGGACAATCCACTTTATGAATCGCTTCAGTCCCCAAGTGAAGTGCTGGCACAGGCTTGCGCGGACGGGTACTTGACGATTCTGGCCCATCCTTACCGATGGGAAGGCACGCTCGCCCCCTACTGTCCGCTGCTTGATGCCGTGGAAGTGCGGAGCTGCAACCACCCGTTGCAGTCTCAGGCCGATCGGGCCGAGCAGTATGCCATCGACCACAATATGGCCCAGCTTTTCGCGGGCGATGCCCACGGTCTGAATTTCTTGAACCGCTTCTGGATTGAGACCGACGAGACCTTTGAGACGCCCCAGGAACTGCGCAGGCTCATCCTTGCCGGTCGCTACGAGAACAAGATGCGGGCGGTGAAAGGTCCGTTGCCGCCGTCGTACAAGGCGGCGACCATGGCCGAACTCGCCGAGGACGATCTGACGGCTCTCTACGTGCAGCCGACGGCGTAGCCGCCTGACTCACGCGTATTCAGCCAACTCCAGCAGCACGCCGTCCGGGTCCCGGAAGTAGCAGAGCCGTTTCCGGCCGGCGTCGTGTTTGACCACCCCCGAAGGCACCGCAACGGGCGCCCCGATCAGGTCCACGCCCGCTTCCTTCAACCGCGCGCTCATGGCGTCGATGTCGGGCACGCGAAACGCCAAATGGCGTAGGCCGACGGTGTTCGGGAGGGCCGTTTCGTCCACAGCGACGCCTGCTGGTGCGATGTAGTGAATCAGTTCAATTCGGGGCCCCCGCCCCGGCGGTTGAACGTACACCACATCCGCAGACACCCCCTGGAGGCCGACGACGGCCTCGATCCATTCACCCTTGAGATGCGCACGCCGCGTGACCTCGAATCCCATGAGGTCCGAGTAGAATTGGACGGAACGCTCAAGGTCAGACACGACAACGTTCACGTGGTCGATAGTCGGGCCATTGCTCGGCATGGAAGAGTTTGTGGTCATTGGGCGATTGTACACCATTCCGCGCGTGCGATTCCGATTGCATTCTTGGCGCGCAGGGAGTTAGAATTACCTCAACTTTGGTTAAGTGCGCTGAACAAGCGAATGGCATGATGAAAACCATCAACGACTCGACATACTGGCGTGAGTTCGACCAGAACGACATCACCCACTCGGCGGCTCACTATTTGATGGCCATCGACACCTTGCGCGAGCAGTATGGGTACGCGCGCGTAACGGATGTGGCCGGAATGCTGAGCATCACGCGTGCCGCCGCCTCGATGGCCATGTCGCATCTGAAGAAGCGGGGTCTTGTCACGGAAGACCGGAACCGGTTCCTGCTGCTGACGGACGACGGGATTCAGATGGCGCATCAGGTGGAGAATAACTTCCGTACCCTGGCCACATTTTTTGAAGAGGTGCTGGGGCTCGAGTCGAAGGTGGCCATGGCCGATGCGTGCAAGATGGAACACTTGATGAGCCCCGACACACGGCGACGCCTGCTGTGGTTGATGCGGCACATTCTGAGTGATAAGACGTACGCCACGTCGGTTCAGGAGGCTATGCAGGAATTCGAGGCCGGATGCCACGGCCCCGGTGACCCTTGCCCCATGTGTGAACCTGACGAATGCCTTGCCGAGGGCACGGAGCCACAGGCGGACAAATAGACACGGAAACCAACGCCTCGCGCGCGAAGGCCGGGCGTACGGAAGCAACTGAGACCATGACATCGGATTCGTCAGAGTCGGAGACGCCGAGCACCGCACCGCCGGTGCTCACTCCCCTGTGCAAGATACCCGCGGGCACTCGCGTGGTGATTCAGGAATTGGCCGGCGGACGTTCGTTCCAGCAATGGGCGACCGGGATGGGGCTTACGGCGGGCAGGGCTGTGGAGGTCTTGCGAGGAGGCGGTTCCAGCGGTCCGGTCATGGTGGCGGTGGGCGAGGCACGGCTGGCGATAGGCCATGGCATGGCACAGAAGATCCTGGTAGACACGCAGCCGTGACGGCTTGGGAACTCGAATGAAGGACATGGCAGTCATGCCGACGACGTTGTTTGATTTGGTCAGTGGAGACACGGCCCGGATCGTGCGCATTCACGGCGACGGATCGCACAGCATTCGTCAGCGCCTGCTGGATATGGGCATCACACGGGGCGAGCAGGTGCGCGTGGAGCGTCACGCCCCGCTTGGCGATCCCGTGGAGGTGACCGTCAGAGGGTACTATCTCGCGCTCCGGATGAACGAAGCCAAACAGATCGAGGTCGAGGAACTCTAGCCGCTCATGTCCCGAATTGCCATCGCGGGAAACCCCAACGCGGGGAAAACATCCCTCTTCAACCACCTTACCGGAACGGTCCAATCCGTCAGCAATTACCCTGGCGTGACCGTGGAACGGAAGGAGGGGGTCGCGCGCGTCGATGGCCAGCGGATCAATGTCATCGACCTTCCCGGCACCTATTCGTTGACGGCCTATTCGCGCGAGGAGGTGGTCGCTCGCAACTTCATCATCGAGGAGAAGCCCGACTTGGTCGTGGACGTCATTGACGCGTCCAACCTAGAACGGAACCTCTACCTTGCCATCCAGATCATGGAAATGAAGGTTCCCATGGTCATCGCACTGAACATGTGCGACGTGGCCAAGAACCGGGGATTCGTCATCGACGCCGACGCCTTGTCGCAGATGTTGGGTGTCCCGGTCGTGCCCACGTGCGGCAACAAGGGGCTGGGCGTCGACAAGCTTCTGGAGACCTGTGTGGCCGCCATCGGCGGTTCGGTCCCATGCTCGCCCCGTCCGGTCACCTATGGGCATGAGGTGGACCAGGAAATCAACCGGCTCGGTGAGCGCATCGCAGGCGTCGAAGCCATTGCAGAGACATATCATCCGCGCTGGGTCGCGGTGAAGCTCATCGAAGGGGACGAGGAAATCGTTGGACGTGTGCGGACGTTGGCGGGCGACCGCGCGGCGCGAATTCTGGAGAAATCCGCCGCCGCCGCACGAGCCATCGAGGCGCACTACGGTGACGACGTGACAACCATTATCGCGGAGCGGCGGTACGGGTTCGCCGCGGGGGCCTTGAAGCGGTGTCTCACCTTGACCGGCGAAGCGCGTCAGAACGTGACGGATCGAATCGATGGCGTCGTGTGCAACCGGCTGCTGGGTCCCATCATCCTCGTCGGCATCGTGACGATGTTGTTCTTCTGGGTATTCAAAATCTCGGACGAATGGGCGTGGATTCCCTGGGTTAGCGGTTGGGTCAGCCCCACGGGGTTGATGGAGTGGACCTTCGAGCGCCTTTCGGATCTAGTGGCGCCGCTTGAGCAATCCACGCCCATGTTGCACTCGCTCCTGAACGATGGCCTTATCGGCGGCGTCGGCGGCGTGATGGATTTCGTGCCGTTGGTGTTCGCCATGTTTCTGTTCATCTCCGCGCTCGAAGATACGGGGTACATCGCCCGCGTGGCGTTCATCCTGGACCGGGTGCTGCAAACCTTCGGGCTTCAGGGCAAGTCGATTCTGGCGATGATCGTGTCCGGCGGTTTGGGCGCGGGTGGCTGCGCCGTTCCCGGCGTCATGGCGACCCGCACGCTCCGGGAAGACAAGGACCGGTTGGTGACCATGCTGGTGGCGCCGTTTATGAACTGTGGCGCGAAAATGCCCGTGTACGCCATGCTGATCGCCGCCTTTTTCCCGGCGGGACGCACCCGCATGATGCTGCTGTTGTGGGCGATCTCGTGGGTCGCGGCGTTGTCGGCCGCATGGGTGTTGCGGCGATTCGTGATTCGTGGCGAGCAGACCCCCTTCGTCATGGAACTGCC
>JAAEQP010001215.1 GCA_024231375.1 bacterium
CGTCTCCTGAAAACGAAGCACCTCCTCGCGGCTCGCTTGATCGAACCTTGACGCCCGCGCAAGAGTCTCCCGGTACGCCTTGCCCGCCCACCAAGAAAACGGCGCGGAGCAGAGGCATCTCTTGAGCATCAGTGGCATGCCTTCATAGAGTCTTCGCTTCAGAGAATACGCCACTGATCTCTCTCCGTGGGAAGTCTGCTCAAAACCAGGAGCCAAGCCATCGCGGGGAAACGTCCGGGTGCGCTGGGCGTCCACTTCTTGGTCACGATCCGCCCGTGGCGCGCGTACACCGAATCCTACCTGCATGTCCGCGGGAAACGCAAACCTTCAGGCCCGCGACGGGTCTCAGCAACCCCGCCTTCCCCCTGATTCGCTACGACGTGGGGGACGTAGCCGTCCTCGACCAAGGCCCGTGCTCGTGCGGCCGGCCCGGACGCCTCGTGAAAGCCATCGACGGCCGCACCGAAGACTACATCGTCACCAAACGCGGCGCACGCATCGGCCGTCTCGACCACGTGTTCAAAGACATGGTCAACGTCCGCGAAGCCCAAATCCGCCAAGAACGCCCGGGCCACATGACCCTCGTCATCGTCCGGGGGCCCAACTACACCGACACCGACGAAGCCCAACTCCGCGATGAGACGACAAAGCGTGTGGGGGAGGATGTCGATTTCGACATCACCTACACCGACGCCATTCCGCGGACGGCGAATGGGAAGCTGCGGTTCGTGGTGTCGTCGGTGAAGTAGGGGGGTACGATCCCAAGCGAGTCCCGGAGGGACGCCCCGAGGGTAGCCCAGGAATTCATTCCTGGGTAGGCGTGCGCCCCTCAAGGGAAGTCCCGTAGGGACGACGGAGGATGTTCGGTGCCTTGGCGCTCAGGTGATGAGGTCCGCTTGAGTGTGGCACGGCCATCTTGGCCGTGATTTCCAGGTGGAAGATTGCGGCGAGACGAATCACGGGCTGGAAGCCCGTGCCACTTCAGATGCCTGCCTCCGTTGCTGGGTGAATATGATCAGATGGATTCCCGCTTTCGCGGGAATGACGGTTTGGGTGGGC
>JAAEQP010001216.1 GCA_024231375.1 bacterium
GAGCAGTGGAATCATAATCCACGTGTCCGCGGTTCGAATCCGTGCACCGGCACCAATGACACTTGCGAGAGCCCGATGGTTCTAGGGCGGAACCATCGGGCTCTCTTTCTTTGCGTGGCCGGCGCGTCCTGCCGCGCGGTTGACGAATGTATGCGGGGCTAGTATCGTGGTGCGCGCGAGAAGAATACGCGCTGCTCCTTTCTGGGAGAGCCGGGGAAGCCGCAAGCACTGGGGGGGATCGCACGGCATGTTTTTGATCACGGCGTCATCCGGACCGTTGAAAGGGGCCACGTGGGCCCTGGACGAGACGGACCTTGTCGTTGGCCGCAGTCCCGAGACCGATATCCGCATCGACGATCGCGAGGTGTCGCGCCGGCATTGTGTTTTGCGCGCGACGGACTCGGGCGTTGTGGTGCAGGACTTGGGCAGCAGCAACAAGACCTTGGTCAACGGGCGGGTAGCCAGCCAAACGGCCGTCAAATCGGGCGACACCATCTCCGTCGGGCCGGTGACGTTCATCCTTAGCACGTCCAACGACGGCAGGCTTGCGCAGGGCCCCAAGAAGGACGAGCACTCCTCCACGTTATCCCTATCCGACAGTGTGCTGCTGGGCGAGCGTCGCCGCGAGCCCGACATGGATCGCCTGTCCGCGCCGCAGACCGTGAGCGATCTGCTCTGTCTGTTTGCGGTGGGGCGTCGGCTTGGCCAGGCCGGAACCGTCACCGCACTTTCGGATGTGTTGCGCGAGGCGTTGGAGGAGCGGTTCGGCGTGTGCCACTTCTGGGTTGGCCGCGTGCGGGGCGCCAAGCAACCCCTTCATCTGTGCATCCGGCCGGAGGACGCCCCCGGGCGCAGTCCCGACGAAGTCCTGGCGCGATGCATGCGCGAGTCGCGCGCGCTGTGCGATCCCACCTCCGGCGGTCCCATGCTGGCCGCGCCGCTTCTGGCCAACCGGGCCACGGTCGGCGCTATCGCCGTTCACTTGCTTGGCACGGGCACGGCCCCGGATCAGGAGGCCCTGGAGTTCTTGTTGGCGTTGGGCGCGCAACTGGCGCCGTATCTCGTGAGCATCGAGCAGACGGAGAAGATGCGGTCCGACCTGGACCGATTGCGCGCGGCATCGGGCGAGGGCACGCACTTGGTCGGGTCGAACCGGGCCATCTTGCATGTCCGGCAACTGATCGAAGAGGCCGCCCAGTCCGAGTTGAGCGTGCTGATCCTCGGCGAGACCGGAACAGGCAAAGAACTGGCGGCCCGGCTCGTCCACGAATGTTCGCCGCGGGCGGCGGGCCCCTTCATTGCGTTGAACTGTGCGGCCATTCCGGGTGAGCTGTTCGAGAGCGAGTTGTTCGGTCACGAGAAGGGCGCATTCACCGGCGCCGTGGCTTCGAAGCAGGGATGCATCGAACTGGCCCATGGCGGGACGTTGTTTCTCGACGAAGTGGGCGATCTCAGCCCCCCGAACCAGGCGCGTTTGCTCCGCGCCATTGAGACCGGTACCTTCCGCCGGCTCGGGGCGCAA
Source organism: bacterium (assembly GCA_024231375.1). The sequence continues at coordinate 1,523 of JAAEQP010001216.1, forward strand.
GCCGAGACCCAGGTCGATATCCGCGTGGTGTCGGCCACGAACCAGGAACTGGCGCGTGCCGTCAGCGAACGTGCGTTTCGCGCGGACCTGCTCCATCGTCTCAACGGATTCGAGATCGAGATGCCGCCGCTGCGGGAGCATCTGTCCGACATCCCGGAACTCGCCGAACACTTCCTGCGCGCGGCACGTTCACGGGCCAAGCACCCTATCGCCGGGTTGAGCGAGGAAGCGCTCACCCATCTTCGGCGCCACGCCTGGCCGGGCAACGTGCGCGAACTGCGGATGTGTATCGAGCGGGCGGTCGCCCGGTCGCGCGAATCCATCATCGGACCCGCGGACCTGCTCCTGTCGACGTCGCCCGAAGCGGTCACCCTCGGCGTGGGCGAACCCCTTACCTTGGCCGAGGTCGAGAAACGGCATATCCGAGCCGTCCTGGCCGAGTCCGAGGGTAACATGTCGGCTGCGGCCCGGATTCTCCAAATCAACCGGGGTACCCTCTACAAGAAGGTCCGCGACTACGGGCTGTAGCGTCGGGTGAGTTCGTGCCGGAGCCCGAACCTTGGACCACCGCACGTGTGCCGCCCACAACCCCGTTGTGGGTGTCTTGAACACGCGTGATTGCGTTCCTTCGTGAATCCGGACACCCACAAACGAGTTTGTAGGTGGCACACGTGATCTGGATGGGCACGACCGCGTGTCCATAAACCGCACACTTTCCGTGTGTGCTTTCTCAGCGGACAGCCGGTCCAGCCTGAGATGCCGAGAGCCTTGGCCGCGTCGCAAGGCACGCTCTGTTCACCACTTACCAAACACGGCGGGCACCTCCCCGAGCATGGAACGTGTCTTGCTTCCCCTTTAACAGCGTCAAACGGGTGCGGGGCCCGAACGCTCGGAGGTGAACGTGCAGACAAGACAATTTGAATCGACGAACCGTCAAGCCGGGACTGTGGCTTCGTTGCGCAGCGTGCAACGCCAGCATGTCCTGGGGGTGCTGCGGAGCACGGACTTCGATATGGCGGCCGCGTCGCGCATTCTGGGGGTGCCACCGGGACGGCTGAAGATGCTGCTCCGGGGGTTCGGCATCCAGCAGAACGGGGACTGACGGAAGTGAGCGAGTCTGTGATCCTTCTTGCGAACCAAGTCAGGTCGCGCGACGGATTTCCTGGGATCTTACTGTATGAGTAGTTGGTTGCATCGGAATGGGACGGATGCTATCGTACCCGCAGGGGAAGCCTTCCAAGCGCGGGCTGCGGTGAGAAGGAATTTCGTTTTTTCACGGGTGAGATGTGTCAAGAGGCACAGGCGAGTATGGGGTTCAGTTCATGGAGTCCGGTGGTTTGATAGGGTTCGGAAACGGGGGTGCAGTCATGCATCGTAGAGCAGTTTTTGTCGCGGGAATCCTTGTTGCCCTAGCGGCCATGTCGGCCCATGGCGCGGTGTGGTATGTCGACGTCGACAACACCGGCACCGAGGACGGTACGTCGTGGACTACGGCGTTCACCACCATCCAGCCGGCTATCGATGCGGCGAGCGCCGGGGACGAGGTGTGGGTGGCGGAGGGGGTGTATACCGGTACCCTCGACCCGGTTGTCAGCGTCGCGAAAGACATCTCTCTTTTCGGGAGCTTTGCCGGTAGCGAGGCGGACCCGAGCGAGCGCGCACTCGACACGCCCTCAACCACCATAGATGGCGAGACTGCTCGCAGATGCATCGTGGTGAGTGGAAGTGTCGTGATCGACGGATTTCTACTCACGCGGGGCAGTCCCGGACTACAGGCCGACGTGACCTCATTGACTCTGAGGAACTCGACCTGCACAACGAATAGCTACGGAGGCGCCGACATAACCGGCGGCATTGTGGTCATTGAGGACTGTCTCTTTGAAGGCAACACCACAAATGGTGATGGTGGGGGTGTACGCATAGGCAACGTGACATCTACGCTGGTCAGGCGCTGCAGATTTCTGTCTAACGATGCCAGCGGGAATGGCGGCGGTTTGCAGAGACAGTACGGCGACATCACCATCGAGAACTGCCTCTTCTCAGGCAACACCGCGGATTCTGGAGGAGGTGTATACACAACGCACGGCGACGCCATGTCCATTGTGAACTGCACCTTCTGGCAAAACACGGCTGCCCCGGCGGGGGGCGCGGTCTATGCGAGTAACACTGCCCCAACAATACGCAATACCATCGTTTGGGGAAGCAATGGCAGCCTGATGCTCATGGATGGCTTTGATATCACCCACTCCAACTTGAGCGAAATCCTACCAGGCGAGGGCAATATCAGTGAGTATCCGCTGCTTATCCCCGGTGTTCTCAAGCCTTCACGCGGGTCTCCGTGCATCGACGCAGGTGCGAGCGCGGGCGCGCCGAGCGACGACATCGAGGGAACGTCGCGGCCCCAGGGCGCATCGGTCGACATCGGCGCCTATGAAGCGCTCACGTATCCTCAGAATCCCCCTGTGGTGTATGTCGACCAGGATAACGTTTCAGGGACCGAAGACGGGACGTCTTGGAGTACGGCGTATGACACCATTCAGGAGGCCGTGGATACATCGGCTGCCGTCGGCGGAGGGCAGGTCTGGATCGCTGAGGGCACGTACACCGGGTCTGGCGATTACGTCGTCGTCATGGAGCCCGGCGTCGAATTGTACGGAGGATTCGAGGGAAGCGAGACAAGCATCGAGCAACGCGACTGGACGAAGCACAAGGCAATCATCGATGGCGAGAATGCGTGCCGAGGAGTTCAGCCCACACATAAGACCGTCCTTGACGGCATTCACATCCAACATGGCTACGCTTCGGATAACGGCGGTGCCATTTGGGCCAACACAGGGGATGTGACTCTCCGGAACTGTACGATTGCCGATAACACTGCGTCGTGGAATGGGGGAGGAGTGTACGTATCCCACGCAGCGTCGATGGTCGCCCAAGACTGTACGTTCTTCCAGAACACCGCACTGGGGACATCAGGGGCTGGCAATGCCGGCGCACTGTGGCTTCAAACGTCAAGCGACACCTCCCGGTTCGAGAACTGCATGTTCTATGGGAATGAGTCAAAGCGGGGTGGGGCCGTCTTCTCGAATCCCTCCTGGGAGACGTATGTCAACTGTGTCTTCTACGGGAACAGTGCGCCGACGGGTGCCTCTCTATCATTGAGCGGCGAAGGAACCGTTACCAACTGCATCATCTGGGGCAACAGCACGAACCCTCAGTTCAACGCCGGGGACGCTGTCACCTACAGCGTTGTTGAAGGGGGACGTGCCGCGGAGGGCAACCTCGACACAGATCCCCTCTTCTTCGATGCGACCAATGGCGACTTCCGGCTCAGACCTCCGTCTCCGTGTATTGACGCGGGGACACCCCTCGATGCGCCTGGCGACGACATCGACGGTAACCCTCGGCCCGTGGACGTACCGGGCAAAGGGACGGAGGGGCCCGGTGCCTTTGATATGGGCGCCTATGAGAATCCCAACGTGATTCACGTGGATGCCTCGATGGCGTCTACCGGGGGGACGTGTGACGGGCGAACCTGGAGTTCCGCTTTCCCCACGATAGATGAAGGCATAGCACAGGCCGTTGCGGACGGCGGTGGCCAGATATGGGTCGCCAGGGGCACCTATACCTCCGCGGGTTCCGCCGTCGCCGTTCTGTCAGCGTCTGTAGACATCTTTGGTGGCTTCGCTGGCGTGGCATCCGAACTGAGCGGCCTGGATGCCTATGATCGAGACGTTGACGCCAACCCCACCATCCTCGACGGTGAAGGCGTGCGCCGGTGCGTCGTGGGTGCGGAAGGTGGTGTGCTGGATGGTCTGACGCTAATCAACGGTGCTGGGGACAACGGCGCGGGGTTGCTGGCGGATGGTGTGGCGATGGTGGTGCGGGACTGTGTTGTCCAGGATTGCCATGCCACGGTGAATGGTGGCGGGGTGTGCGCGTTGAACGGGGCGGATGTCATGTTGGACGCGTGCCGATTCCTTACGAACCAGGCGGATGCGCAGGGTGGCGCGATTGCCAACAGCGCGTCGACCATGTCGCTGGTGAACTGCGTTGCGTCGGGCAACACGGCCGGTTCGGGCGGCGGGGGTATCGCGAACACCCTTACCAGCACGCTCGATGTCATGAACTGCGTCTTGTACGGCAACACGGTGACCAGCGGCACGGGCGGCGGCGTTCTCAACTACGCGACGGGCACGGTCACCAACTCCATCCTGTGGGCCAACGCGCCTGACCAGGCCCCCGGCGTCATCACGGTCACCTACAGCACGGTTCAGGGCGGCTTGGCTGGCGGCAACATCTCGGCCGATCCCTTGTTCTGGGATGCAGCGACTCACGACTTCCGGTTGGCCCAGGGCTCGCCCTGCATCGACGCGGCCACGGACACCGGCGCGCCGGATGTGGACATCGACGACACGGTGCGCCCCATCGACGTGGTGGATGTAGGCACGACGCTCACCTACGACATGGGCGCGTACGAAATGCCCGGCGTGGTGTATGTGAACGTGAACACGCCCTGCGTCGAACATTTGCAGACGGGGCGCTCATGGTCTCTTGCGTTCGGCGCCATCCAGGAAGGCATTGACCAAGCCGCCCTGGACGGCGGGGGTGAGGTGTGGGTCGCGGAGGGGACGTATACGGCTACGACCGATCCGGTCGTGACCGTGAAGAGCGGCGCGGAATTGTACGGCGGCTTCACCGGAAGTGAGTCGTGCCGAAGCCAGCGCGATTGGAACACCCATCCCACCGTGATTGACGGTGAGGACGCGCGTCGCTGCATCTACGCGGACGTGGACTGTGTGTTCGACGGCCTTGCGGTAACCCGAGGCAGCGCGAATTCAGGCGCATGCCTTTACGTTGATTTCGCTAACCTGATAGTGCGCAACTGTACCTTCTCGGATGGCGTCTCGCCTGCGGGCGGAGCAGCCATCTACTCGCTCGCAGATTTCGACGTCCAGACGACGTCGAGAATTGAAGACTCTACCTTTGCCACGAACACCTGCGCTGGCGTTATGCTCGTGTACTCGGCGGGCACGATCACACGTTGTGCCTTTGAGGCCAATGATAATCGGGCGTTATTCATCTCAGCAGCTCCAGGCTACGTGACAGATTGCACCTTCTCAAACACAACAGGCGGCTACTGGACCATGACCATGAATCTGGGAGTGGTCGCCGACTGTGTGTTCGAGAATAGTCAACAGCCCTGTCTGGACACCATAGGCCCAATCGAAGTGAGTCGGTGCGTCTTCAGAGATTCTACCGGCGGCGGAGCGCTTGTCAGCGGGACTTCAGCGGCCACCTTCACGAACTGCCTGTTCGGCGGGAACTTTGCCTCCGAGGGAGGGGCCGTGCGCGTGGAACAGCAGGCAACGCCGACTTTCCGGAACTGCACGTTCGCTGGGAATACCGCAGGCACACCCACATATGGCTACGGCATCAGAGCCCGCGACGATTCGGTCGTTACGCTCGTTAATTGCGTCCTGTGGGACGACCCGACGTATGAACTCTCCACGCACTCCAACGGCTCGTTTGATATCTCATACAGCATCGTCGCTGGAGGTTTCACCGGCGGCACGAACATCATCGACGCCGATCCGATGTTCATGGATGCGGCGGGTGGCAAGTTCCGGTTGAAGTATGGGTCGCCGTGTCTGGATGCGGGGACCATGGACGGTGCGCCGGTGGTGGACTACGCGGGTAATCCGCGGCCGGTGGACATTGTCGGTGTGGGCACGGAAGGCGCGGGCGCCATCGACATGGGCGCGTACGAGAAGCAGCAGTTCGTGTGGTTCGTGGACAAGGACAACGTGTCGGGGACCGAGGATGGCGAATCCTGGGCCACGGCTTTCGACACCATTCAGGAAGGCATTGACGCTTGCGAGGCCGACGGCGGCGGCGAGGTTTGGGTTGCGGAGGGGGCATATACCGCCGCGACAGACCCCGTGGTATCCATGAAGGAGACCGTCGATCTCTACGGTGGATTCCAGGGCACCGAAGGCAATAGAGCGGAACGTGACTGGGAGAATCGTGCATCCGCAATCGACGGTGAGGGCACGAGGCAATGCGTACAAGGCGCGGACGGCGTCATACTCGATGGGTTCACGCTGACATCAGGTTACGCGTGGGACGGCGGAGCGATGGCCAACGTTGGTGTCTCACCCCTCGTCCGGAACTGTACGTTCTCCAACAACTTGGCGGGGGGCGGCGGTGGCGCCGTATACAACAGCAGCGGGTCGCCGCAATTTGAGAACTGCAGGTTCACCGAGAACAGCGTGGACACGGGGAAGTCGGGCGGGGCAGTAGCCATCAACGGTGCCGATACCAGTTTCGAGGCATGCGTATTTGTCCGCAACAGCGCTCCGGGAGGTTACGGGGGCGCTGTACACTCGGCTGATGCCTCGCCCAGCTTCACCGATTGTGCACTGGTTGAGAACTCAAGCCATTGGGGCGGCGCACTTGAGCTCGGCGGCGGCAGTACAGGTTATGTGGGTACGGTAACCAGGTGTTGTTTTCTGCGCAATTCCGCAACGTGGATGGGGGGAGGCATAAGTACGAGAGGGCAAGCGGTAATCAACCTGGCATCGTGTGTAGTCATAGGCAACTCGGCGGAACATGGTGCTGGCTTCCAATTCTCTTCGGCGTCTCTGACCGAGTCGACCATCGCAAATTGCCTTGTTTCCTCAAACTCTGCCACGACAACGGGAGGCGGTATTCGTTCGGGCGGAGAACTGGAGATCGACAACTGCACTCTTCAGGGAAATTCCTCGCCCCAGGGAAGCTCCGTCATCTGCGCCAGCGGAACAGTCTCTGCTGTTGATAGCGTTTTCTGGAGCACTGCCCCATTCTATGTGGCAGCGGGCAGTCTCAATGCCACCTACTCCGACATCCAAGGCGGCTACGCCGGAACCGGCAACCGAAGCGATGATCCTCAATTCGTCCCCGGTCCTTCCGGCACCCTCGACCCCATCTCCTACGACACCACGACCTACCAGTCCACGGTGACTGACTCCTCGGCGTCGTTCTTCCCGGGCGCGTTGGCGGGGCTGGTGCTCACTGTAGGCGGGACGGACTACTACTACATCGTGGATAACACGGCGACGACGGTGACGGTGTGGGGCGATGTGACCCAGGGTGGAGCGGTGACGGCGCCGGTGGCGTACGAAGTGTTCAACTGGCACCTGTCGAATCTCTCGCCGTGCATCGACCAAGGCGACCCGACGAGCACGGTAACGGTGGACTTGGACGGCGAATTGCGGCCCAACGGTGACGATGTGGACATGGGCTGCGACGAGTTCTACAACACGCCGCCGGTGATCACGACGAACGGCGGCGCGAACTACCGCACGGGCGACGCCACGGTGACGCTGGACGGCACGTGCGAATCAAGCAGTATACAGGTGCGTGTCAATGGCTCGGTCGATGGTGTCTCGTATACGTCAAACCAGACGACGTGGTCATATACCGGCACGTTGACGGAAGGCGATAACATCTTCACCGTGACGACCATCACGGCGGCGGGCATCGAATCCGCGCCGGACACCATTACGGTGACCTACGATCCATCCGAGCCGCAGGTGGAGTCGGCGGAAGGGCGGACAGCGACCGTGATGCGCGTGACCTTCAACGAAGCGATGACGGACGACGCGGAATTCGTGGACGAAGCGAACTACACCTTTGACGGCGCGGGGTGTCCGTTGACGGCGGTGTCCGTGGCGCGCATCGACGCGGCGACGGTGGATATTGCGGTGAACGAGATGACCGCTGGGGCGGCGTACACCGTGACCGTGGCGACGGACGGTCCCACGGACCTCACCGGCAACACGATGGACCCGGCGGCAAACGAGGGCGCGTTCTCGGGCGTCGGCGTGGCGCCGCAACTCGCGGCGACGGCCGGAC
>JAAEQP010001217.1 GCA_024231375.1 bacterium
CATCCTCGAGCGGATGGGCGCCGGACTCGTGGCGCTCCGCACAGATGCTGTGGGGCGCGTTGAGCCCGCCGCACGTGTGGTGGAAGGAATGAGTCCGCAGGAGGCGGCCCAAGTCGAAGAGTATTGGTACACCGTCCGTCAGGCTTTTACCATCGACGAGAATCACATCAACCTCAACTCTGGAAGCGTGAGCCCCGCGCCCGCGATGGTCCAGGAGGCGATGGCACATGACCTGGCCATAACCAATCAGAGTCCTTCGCTTTGGGTGGACACACTGCTCCGCCCGCAGCGTGAACGGGTGCGCCAGCGACTCGCCCGGGCTGCCGGTGTCGACTCGGAAGAGATTGCCATCACCCGTTGCACGTCCGAGTCGCTCCAGATCGTTCAGCTGGGCTTGGACCTGGAACCCGGTGACGAAGTCCTTACCACCACCCAGGACTACCCGCGGATGCTCACCACGTGGCGTCAGCGGGAACGCAGAGATGGCATCGTCTTGCGCACCTTCCCCTACCCGACGCCGCCTGAGGGACCGGACCAACTCGTTCGGTTGTTCGAGGAACACATCACGCCCCGTACGCGCGTGCTTCATATGTGCCATGTCACGTTCACGGCGGGACAGATCTTCCCGGTGCGGGAGATCTGCAAACTGGCTCGGGACCGCGGTATCTATAGTGTCGTGGATGGAGCGCACTCTTTCGCCCACTTCCCCTTCCGCATCGATGAGTTGGGGTGCGACTTCTTCGGCACGAGCCTTCACAAGTGGTTGACCGCCCCTGTGGGCACGGGGTTCCTGTATGTGCGGGCCGAACGCATACCAAGTACCTGGGCCCTCACGCCTGCGCCTGAGTCCATGGACGCCGACATTCGCAAGTTCGAACAGATCGGGACGTATCCGGTAGCCATCTCCAATGCCATCGGTGACGCCCTGACCTTCCAGGACGCCATCGGACTCGA
>JAAEQP010001218.1 GCA_024231375.1 bacterium
AGCAATTGGTCGTACTTCCACCAGTCCGCATGGTAGCGCTCGCGCATTTGGGCAACGTGATCGAGCAAAAACTCCGGGAACCCCATGCCCGCCAGGTCAAGTAGATGACCGTCGATGAACTTCTCATATCGGCCCGGCTGGTCCACCTCCGGCGGCAGATCGTCCGCATCGGCCCGGAGGAACTGGGGACACGTCCAGATTCCCACGGGAACGTCCTTATCCACCGACGATTTCATGATGGATTCGAACTCGCCTTCATCGAACTTGTCCAAATCCGGCACCCATTGGCCGCAACCCTCGTACCATCCCGCGTCGATGATGAAGTAGTCGAAATCGTAGGGTTCCATCCCCGCAACCTGACGTTTCAGGAAATCGGCGTCCACGTCGAACCGCGTCGTGTACCAGTGGTTGTACGTAAACGGATACGCGGGCTCAGGGCCCTTGTACAGCGCCTTGGCCAGCGCGGCGCGTTGCCGCATCCAATTGGCCCGGCTCTCGCGCTCTCCGGTCTCCGTCGTCGCCGTTACCGTCAACACCGGACCCGCGATCGTTTCGCCCGGCGCCAGCACCAGTTGCGTTTCGTTCTCCGGCAACCGCACATTCAACGCGATGCCGCCGCGCACCTTACGGAGTTCCGCCTCCCAGCCACCCGACCAATCCAGGCTGAAGTACAAACGGCACGCGTCGCCTTCCACGACCCAGTACGGGTTCACACCATCCTTCGATTGGCGTACGTCGGAACTGTGCAGGCGGCTCCGTAGCGTCCACGGCTCCTTGTCGCCCAACACCCGTTCATCCGGCGCGAACGATAACGCGCGCCACCAGTACACGCGGTTCGCGCCGCCGCGGATGTCCAACGCACCCGTCCACACCGGGAACCAGGGAATCGAGCGCGGCGTCACGCCGGTATTGGTCATGCGGACCTGCGTACGGAACAAGGAACCGGACTTCGCCAATCCCACCCAGCGCGTGGCCTCGATGCCGCCCTCGAGCGTCTGACTGGATTCGGCCGCCAGGAAGACGTCGTCCTCAACCCGAGCCCACGGACCCGGCTTCTCGCCGTTGAACGGCATGGCCGACGCGTCCGTAGACTTGCACTGGAACACCGGCCGGTCGCTCTCTACCCATTCGGCTTCCGCGATGCGGCTCTCGCCGCGTGCAACATCTAGTTCCAGCTCAAGCGTGCCGTTGTCGAGTTCCATCTCGTCTGCCATGACCATTCCCGCGTATACCGTCAGAAGTGCCGTCAACCCCCTCAGTATCATGTCCTTCGCTCTCTTCCTATGCGTCATCGTCAACCGGCAACCGCCACCGGTCCTTATGCAGTTTCTTCATCGTCTTGCGGATGCCTTTCTCGATTGCGTCCTCGCTGGGCGAGAACGTGTCCATGAAGTCAAAGGCCAACCCGATTCCCCAGCCGACCAGCGGCCACTGAAACCACCAGACGCCCGGCGTGAAGCAGTTGAACAGGAACAACGCTCCGTTCACGATGAGGTACGCGAAGAGATGACCCCGGAACTGGGATCTCCGCTGCCGCATCCATACGGTCTTGGCTTCTTTCCGGTCCCCTCGTTGGGCCTGCTCCGCGACAACGCCCCTCAGAACCTCGGGGTCCACGCCCACTTCACGGGCCGTCTCCTCGAGTTCCTCGTAGCTGACCGTGTCCGTGCCCTTCTGCCGGTTCAGCGACCGCCGCACGATCTCCTGCACCTCGTCGTTCGTGAATTGTCGTCCGTTCAAATCGGTTTCCTGCCGCATGGTTCATTCCCCCTGCGTCACAAGTTCCAATGCGATTTCAGCAGCCGACGCGCCCCAGTCCGCGCGCGCGCCCTTTGGGCTCTTCACAAGAATCCGGCCCGTCACGTCGACCAACTTCGACTCCTCGCCTTCCACTTCGCCGATGATGACCGGCCGTTCTTCGTCATCGTACACCGTGCAGTCCACGAAGTCGATGCCACCATTGACCGCGCCCAACTGGGGCCGTCGCACATGCACCATCAACGGCGCCTTGGGTCCGTCGTGCCTCGCGTCCGGGTCCGCCCACGTGTTCCGCCATTTACACCGCGTGAACGTTACCCGCGCGGCCTCGGGCGATTTGTCGAACACGTACATCCCCGCCTTGGCCGTGTTTTCGATGGTGCAATCGCGGAACTCGATCAAGCCCTTCGGTCCGTCTTCCTTCACCGCTCCAACCGCCACGCCCGCATCGCGTCCGCTGCGAATATGGCACCGGTCGAACAAGATAGACACCGGATCGCTGGCCTTGGACAAGGGCTTCAAGTACACCAGGATCCCCGCGCCCGCGTTGTCTTCCATCACGCATCCACGCACCACGCAATTCACCAGTTTCTCGTTGTCCTTGTTCGGCTCGAAATCGATTCCAGCCCGGGGCGCGGTGCCGTCCGTGCCGGAGAACACGCAGTTCTCAATCAACAGGTCCACCGCCGTGATAATGCTGATCCCTTGCCGATGATGGTCATGACAGACCACGTCGCGAATGATCACGTCCGCGCAGTACTTCAATGCGCCGCCCGCGCCAATGTAGATGCCGTCGCCGCCGCTGCTCTCCAGCCGCAGTCCTTCCACCACGACCTGTCGGCATCCGCGTAGACTCAACGTCATCCGCCATTCCGCCGCTTCGTACGCGTCTGTCTGGTAGTCGCTCTTGCGCATGCGAAGCGTCGCGCCGTACCCGCTCAGGGTGAGGTTACTGCAGTTCGCCGCATCGAACAGCGAATCGCCCTTCCCCTTGAACGCGCCCGCCTTGGCCAGCACCACAACCCCAGGTTCAAACACCAGCCTGAGATCGCTTCTCAGTTTCAGCGGCGTCACAATCCACGGCATGCCCATGTACGGCACCACCACCGTCGGCGCGCCTGAATCGATGGCCGATTGCAGGGTGTTCGTTGCGTCCTCCGCGTCAAATCCCCACCAGGCCGCGCTTGCCGTGTCGCGAACGCCCGCCTTCACCTCCGCCACCGCCGCGGGATTCGGCTCGTCGTAGCGAATCTCGCCCGCCCCGGCCGCAACAGCAACTCCGGCCAACACCACAACCCCAACCCACCAACGCGCGTGTGTCATAGCGGTTCCCTCCCGTTTGATCGCTCCAGCCATACTACCGAATCTAGCCCCATTTCGCACAGACCGCCCTGATGTACGAGTCACGTAGGGTGTGTCGAGGCGCACCAAGGGTGCAACGAGCACGCACCATTCTTCCCCCTCTCCCAGCGGCTTGCCAGCCGCGGCTGGGAGAGGGTTGGGGTGAGGGGTCTTGCTGCCTTTCCGAGTGGGCCCGCTTCCGAAACTGGGATTGCGGCGGTCCCTTCGTGCAAAGCTTGACCCACCACGCCCACCATGCGCTACTCTGGAGCCTGCCCGGAAAACCACGACTCCGCCGCGGACCGACGCGGCACCAGGGGGAAACGCCATGAACCTGCGCCCAATCCTGATCGCCCTTGTCGTCACGCTGGCCGCTACGGCCACCGCCCAGACCGACCTGACCCGCGACGAAGCCGCCGCGGCCTTGCACAAGGCCACTGCCTTCTTCCGCGACAGCGTCTCCACCGAGGGCGGGTACCTCTGGCAATACACCGACGACCTCGCCCGGCGCGAAGGCGAAGGCAAAGCCGACGATCAGTGCGTCTGGGTTCAGGCGCCCGGCACCCCCGCCATTGGCAACGCCCTGATCTCCGTGTACGAACGCACGGGCGATCCGTACTACCTACACGTGGCTCGCGACGCCGCCCTTTCCCTCGTGAAGGGCCAACTCCAGTCCGGTGGATGGAGCTACCGCATCTATTTCGACACGGCCCGGCGCGCCAAGACGGCCTACCGTGCGGACGGTTCCACGGGCGGCAACAATACGAGCACTTTGGACGACGACAACACCCAGTCCGCCCTGCGCATGCTCATGCGGATCGACGAGGTCCTCCAATTCAAAGACGAGACCATTCACGAAGCGGCCCTGTATACGCTCCAGAAACTGTTGGACGCGCAGTATCCCAACGGCGCATGGCCACAACGGTTCACGGCGCCGCCCGACCCAGCCAAGTTCCCCGTGAAAAAGGCGTCCTACCCCGAGTCCTGGCGTCGCGAATTTCCCCACGAAAACTACATGACCTTCTACACCTTCAATGACAACACCATCGCCGACACCATCCGGACCCTGTTCATGGCCACCGATGTCTACGGCGACCAGCGCTACCGTCAGGCCGCCGAGAAGGCAGGAGGCTTCATCCTGTTGGCTCAGATGCCTGACCCGCAACCGGCTTGGGCGCAGCAGTACAACGCCGATATGCACCCGGCCTGGGCGCGCAAGTTCGAGCCCCCCGCGGTAACGGGCGGCGAATCCCAGGGCGTCATGCGTACGTTGATCATGCTCTATGGCAAGACGGGTGACGAGAAGTACCTGGAACCGATCCCGCGCGCGCTGGCCTACTTCCGCGCATCGGCGTTGCCGGATGGCCGCCTGGCCCGATTCTATGAATTGGAGACCAACAAACCGCTGTATTTCACCAAGGACTACCAACTCACCTACAGCGACGCGGATATGCCCACGCACTATTCGTTCAAGAGTGGCTCTTCACTCGACAGTATCGAAGCAGCCTACAAGAAGGCGCTTGCCTCGGGTCCGGACAAGCCGGGGGATGATTCCGTCAAACCGACTTACACCATGACGCCCGGACTCATGAAACAGGCCCGCGCCGCTGTCGATGCACTGGATGAACGCGGCGCATGGGTGGAGAAGGGCCGCTTGCGATACCACGGCGATGATGACCCTGCCGAGCGAATCATCTCGTGTCGCACCTTCATGCGGAACGTGAGCACACTCGGGACATTCATCGCCGCAAGTGGTAGTTAGGGAGTCTTGGCTGATTCAGGACGCTTCGCTCGGGTCCCGCCCCAGGCGACGAAGGCCACGGCCGCACAGAACAGAAACGCGCCCGCGAACACGATGAACGCGGTCCGCGTGGACGGTATCAAGCCGCTGATAAGAATGGCCACGCCGATTCCGAAGTCGCGGAAGCAGAAGGCATACCCCATGACGGACGCGCGGTCGCCGGGTCCGCTCGTGTCGCCGACCCACGCCAGCGCCGCCAACGGCACCACGGCGAACTGAACGCCGATGAACAGAAGGGCCAGCATCAGCGCGGCCGGGGCCGTGAATGCCCACGCCAGCGTGAGGCCCAACGCGCCGATTAGGAAGCCCCAGGCGAAGGTTGGCCAACGTCCTACCCGGTCGCAAATCCATCCGCCGATGAAGCTGGACACGATGCCCGCCAATGCGAAGAAGGGCAGAATGGTCTTCAACCAGGCCGTGCCGCACACCGTTTCCACGTGCCCTTTCATTCCGTTCAACAGCAGGCCGTATCCCAGCCCCGAACACAAGAGGAACAGGCATACCGCTTTGGCGTCCCCGCGCGCCATGAGATGCACGAACTTCCGCACGTCCGGTTTCTCGCGTTCCACACTCCGCTTGGGCGACAGCACCATGACCACCACCGCCACTCCGCCGAGTACCGATGCCGTGGTGAACAGGGCACGGTACCCGTGGTGCTGATAGATCCAGCCCAGCATGTAGTGGCCCACGAACACGGCCGTCAACACGGTCCCCCGCACAATGCCCGCCGTCGACCCGAACCGTTTCGGACCCGACGCGTTCATGACCTGGACCAAGGAACTGGTCCACAGCATGGGCGCGCCCAATCCCCACAGCACACTGCCCGCCAGCATCACCGGATAGGATCCGGTCCGGCTCACGATGAGTGGGAACAGGGCATAGACCGATATGCCGAGGATTTTGCCCAGATGCAAGCCGGTCACGTCGAGGATGAAGCCGATGAAGAACCGGAACACCACGAATGCGAGGTACACCAGCGACAGCACAAACGCGGCCTGATGCGGACCCAGCCCGCGCTCGTCGGTCAGGAAATCCGTCACATAGGGCTGGCTCGCGCCCGTACCCACGAACGCCAGAAAGAAGGCCAGCGAGATCGTCGTCAGATCGCGTCCTGCACTGGCCGAAGGTGGGTCGTTTTCAGGCATCACCCAGCGCCTACCGAATCCGGCTGTCCGCGTCACCCTGCCACATGTCGCAGTTCGCGCCGAAATGATCCTTCAACGGGTCCGTGGCCGCGTCCAACCGCGCCACCTCCTCCGCGTCCAGATCCAGGTCCGCCGCGGGCATGTTCCGCGCCACGTGATCCGGCTTGCGTCCGCCCACAATCACCGTCGTGACGCCCGGTTTCGCCAGCAACCACGCCATCGCTACCGTTGCCATGGGCTGGCCAATGTCGTTGCAGACGTCCCCGATCTTGGCCAGCGCTTCCATCGTCAACGCCTCGCATCCCGGCATCCCGTGCCGCACGCCTTCGCGGTCGCACGAGAAATGCCGCGTCCGCCGCCGGTTCGCAGGAATCTCATCCACAGACGACCATCGTCCCGCCAGAATGCCCTGCATGATCGGCATGTACGCCATGATGCCCAGGTCGCGCTTCTCGCACGCGGGCACAATCTCGAATTCGATGGGACGGAACAACAGGTTGTAGCCCAACTGATTCGACACGCTCGTCCCCGACGCGAACCAATCCGCCAAGTCCTTCGGCCCATAGTTTGACAATCCGACGGCGCGGATCTTGCCCTCGTCCTGCAACGCCTTCAACTCGCCATAGGCGTCCGCCAACGGTACATCGCGAATCGGCCAATGCACCTGGTACAGATCGATCCAATCCGTGCCCAACCGCGCCAGACTCGCCTCGCACGCCTTCCGCAAGTCCGCCGGAGCGCAATGGCTCGGCGACACCTTCGACGCGATAAGCACATCCTTACGCCGCGCACCCAACGCCTTGCCCAGCGCTTTCTCCGACTCGCCGCCGCCATAGCCTTCCGCCGTGTCGAAGAAGTTCACGCCCGCATCCAGCGCCGCATCCACCGCTGCTTGCTCATCCGCGTCCCCGTCCGCGCCCCAATATCCCGAATCCCCCAACTGCCACGCGCCAAACGTCAACACCGACACATCCCATCCGCTCGACCCCAACCTACGATATCGCATCTAGCACAATCCTTGTCGCTGTTGTTTCCTGCTCGCCGTCCACCACCCCAGTGTCGCAAACCGGGACGGCGCAGGTCCAGTGCGCGCCGGCTAACGCACCCGCTCTTCGTCCATCCCGGCCATCAATGTTCATACCCGCCCACCACCCTGCGACCTCTTTGTATGTAGTGCGCCCTTTAGGGCGTTCTTG
>JAAEQP010001219.1 GCA_024231375.1 bacterium
GCTCCAGCCGCTTCTGCCTGCCAGACCGTCCGGGGGACACAAGGGCACATTCGGCCACGTATTCATCATCGCCGGGTCGCTCGGATTCACGGGCGCGGCCAAGCTCGCGGCTATGGCCGCCAACCGGTCGGGCGTTGGCTTGGTCACGGTGGGTGCGCCACGTCCCCTGATGGACGTCGTCGGCGCTTCACTCCTCGAAGCCATGAGCTTCCCTCTGGCTGCCACAGACTCCGAGAGCATCGATGTCTCCGCCGTGAACGCCGCACTCGAATTCGCTGCGTCGAGGCAGGCGGTGGTGCTGGGGCCCGGCATGTCCCAGGACCCACGGACCCGCGAGTTCGTGCAGGCCTTCGTCGAACAGTGTCCCGCCCCCTTGTTGGTGGATGCGGACGGGCTCAACGCAGTGAGCGCTGATTGCGGCGTGCTGGATCGCGCCAACGCGCCCCTTGTGGTGACGCCGCATCCCGGTGAGATGGCGCGTCTCCGCGGCGTGTCGGTAGCCGATGTGCAGAGCGACCGTGAGGCTTGTGCCAGCGGGTTCGCGGAAGAACATGGCTGCGTGACCGTCTTGAAAGGGGCCGGCACCGTGGTGGCCGCGCCCGGCGGCGTCTGCTACACGAACCCCACCGGCAATTCGGGCATGGCCACGGGCGGTACGGGCGACGTCTCGTCGGGTCTTATCGGCGGGCTGATGGCCCAGGGCACGAGTCCGTTGGACGCCGCCTTGGTTGGCACGTACCTCCACGGCCTCGCGGGCGACATCGCGGCACGGACCCAAACGCGCCGCGGGATGGTCGCGGGCGATGTGATTGAGTCAATACCCGCCGCATGGCGTACAATAGACCCGGAAGAGGAATCCTCGAATGAAATCCGTTTGTGAACTCGGTGAATTTGGCTTGATCGCCCGCCTGGCCCGAATGCTGCCGGTTACGCCTTCGGTGCTGGAAGGCATCGGCGACGACTGTGCCATCTTGCGCCTGTATGACCACGTGATGCTGCTGTCGTCCGACATGTCGGTCGAGAACGTCCATTTTCGCCGCGACACGTTGGATGCCGAGGAGATCGGGTGGCGCGTGGCTGCGTCGTCCGTCAGCGACATCGCCGCCATGGGGGGCGCCCCCATGTTCAGTCTGGTCTCCCTCGCCTGCCCGCGGGACACACCTGTGACCTTCGTCGAAAGCGTTTACCAGGGCATGTGCAACGTGTTTGCCCAGTATGGCGGCTGCATCGTGGGCGGCGACACGGTCCGCACGGACGGCCCCATCGCCATTGACGTGGCCATTATCGGCGAGGCCCGCGGGAGCCGGTGCCTGCGCAGGAAGGGCGCTCAGCCCGGCGACCTGCTGGCCGTCACGGGGTACCCGGGTCTGTCGGCCGCGGGCTTGGACGCCATCGAACGCGGTGTCGAAGCCCCCGAACTCACGCAGCGGCACCGCTGGCCCCGGCCCCGCGTGCGCGAGGGCCAATGGCTATGCGACCGGCCCGAGATTCATTCCATGCTGGACACCAGCGACGGCCTCGTCCAGGACGCCGGCCATCTCGCCAAAGCCGCCGAGTTGGGAGTGGATATCGACCCGAGCAAGGTACCGCTGTTGCCGGCCCTGGCCAACCATTGTGAGGCTAACGGCCTGGATCCGATGCAGATTGCGCTCACGGGCGGCGAGGACTACGAACTCGCCTTCGCCATGAGTGTGGAAAACCACGAGGAAACGCTGGACTCGCTTCACAAAGAGTTCCGCACGGTCGTGACCGTCGTCGGACAGTTCACGGACGCATGGACAGGCGTCCGCGTGGGCGGAGAGCCCGTCGAGACCGGTGGATTCGACCATTTCAGCGGCGGGGCCGCGTAACGGCCCGACCGCTTCTGCCACACCTCCCGCACTGGAGCACACGAAAGGAATCCCGATGTACGAGAGTCTGGTACTCAGGAAGCTGCGCAACAACGATCCCGTATGGTGCTGCAAGAGCAACCTCACCGATCCCAACGTCATCGAGATTTTCGGCGCCATTGGCGCTCACTGCGTGTGGCTCTGCATGGAACACGGCCCCATCAACTGGGAATCCGTTCACAATCAGGTGCGCACCGCCAAAATGTCCGGGATGGATTCGCTAGTCCGCGTGGCCAAGGGGTGCTACTCCGACCTCATCCGTCCCCTCGAAATGGATGCCACGGGACTCATGGTGCCCCATTGCATGTCGGGCGACGAAGCCGCCAAGATTGTCGAGATGACACGATTCCAGCCCATCGGGCGCCGCGCCTGGGACGGCGGCAACTCGGACGGGCCCTTCTGCATGCGGGCTCCCGAGGAATACCTCACGAAGGCCAATGAACAGCGGTTCCTGGTCGTCCAGATCGAGGACAAGGAAGCCGTCGACTGCATGGAGGACATCGTGGCCGTGGACAACATCGACGTCTTCTTCCTCGGGCCGGGCGACTTGTCGCACAGCTACGGCGTCGCCGGGCAATTCGACCATCCGCTGGTCCAGGACGCCATCGACAAGCTGGCCGAACTCTGCAAGAAGTACAACCGGAACTGGGGCATGCCGTGCCCGCCGGAGAAGGCCCAGCAGCTTCTCGACAAGGGCGCCAAGTTCCTGGCGGCCGGATCGGACGTGGTCGCCATCGCAGGACACTTCAAGAACATGCGCCAAGGGTACGAGGCGGCCGGTCTCACGTTCACGTCGGAGTTCTGACGATCCCCGTGAACCTTCGCGCTTGATCCCGCGGTGTCATCCGGACGCCAACTCGGGACGTTGCGAAAGCGGGGACTGGAAGACGGGGACTGTACCAAGCGAGCAAGTCCCCGAGCGAGACGGGACTGTCCCCGGTTTCGAGTCCTATTCACCCAAGGGAGGACTGATCGTGAATACGCCGACACCCTCTCCGCTCCCTACTCTCGCGATGGCCGCCGCACTTCTGCTATCGGCCTGCGCCACCACGTCCCCTGAGGCCGTCACGGGTTCCTCCCGTACATGGACGTTCGAGGACAACACGCTCGGCGACTGGGTGCCGCAGGAGGGCACGTGGGTTGTCCAGCAGGGCGCGGTGTACCACGACGATCTCCGATTCAAGGGCGGACTGGCCGGGTTGCCCGGAACAGCGTACGAAGACGTGGCCATCGAGGCGGACGTCACCATCACCCAAACGCTCCAGGACCGCGAAACGGTGTGGGTGGGGCTCATCGTGCGGGCGTCCAACCCCGTGGCGAACGGCGGATGGCGCGACGGATACATAGCCTTCATCCGCGCCAATGGAAAGGTAGAACTGGTCCGGGCCGGGGAAGGAACACTCGCTTCGGTCCAAACCGATCTGGATCCCAAGCCGGGGCCGGTTCGTCTGCGCCTGGAGGCCACCGGGCCTCGGTTGCGGGTGTTCGCTGACGGAAAGAAACTGATCGATGTGACCGATAGTTTCTATCCCACCGGCGAAGTGGCCCTGATTAACTTCGGGACCGTCGCACGGTTCACCAACGTGTCGGTCTCCGGCACGCCGCTTCCCGCGGCGGCTGTCGCGGCCGTCGAGCCCGAGCAGCCCAAGCCCGAGAAGCGCGACCCGGTCCTCCCCCTGCCGCGTATCGCCATCCGCACGCGGCCCGACGGCGCTGGCGAGTTCTATGTCCAGACTACAGGAGAGCGGTTCACCCCGCGCGGATTCAACCACACCGTGCTGCAGCACCGCACCTCCGGGTGGCATGCCACGTTCAATCTGGGCGTGTACAATGCCGCACAACTGGAGAGCACGCTGGCCGCTATGAAACGGTTTGGCGCCAACTGCGTGCGGGTATGGGCGTGGGGATACCAGGACGAGACCGGGTTCACGGGAGGCCCCGATTCGTGCGGGCTCAACGCCGCCTACATGGAGAACTTCGTTGATTTCCTGCGCCGGGCCACCATGCGCGGCATGTACGTCATCCCCATTCTCGACGAGACGCCGCACAACGCCTACTACGACAACGTGGCGATCATGGCCGAAGGCGGCACGCCGGATTGGACCGCCACCGGTCTTGGCCGTCAATACCTCATGAAGGGGCCCATCGCCGCGAAGCGTCAGGCCGTGCTGGATTTCGTTGCGTTTGTGAAGCAGGCCGACCCGAATCTGCTGCCGACGGTTCTCGGCTGGTCATTCGCGAACGAGGTGAGCGTGAACCACACGGAACTGCCGTTCATGCGCGTCGAAGGCACGGCCACCATGCCGACCGGTCTGACCTACGACCTTGCCGACATCGGGCAACGCCAGGCCTGCTACGACGACACCATCGTCTACTGGGCGAACGAATTGGCCGCCGCCGTGAAGGCGGTCGATCCGGCGGCTCTCACCACGGCGGGGATGTGGACGTCGGACGCCCACGGCCGATCGCCTGACGATGGACTCGTGCCCGACGACAAGGACCCCCGACGGCCGCCACGTCCGTCCGCCCTCGCCCGGCAACGATGCGCCCTCGATTTCCTGGACGTCCACATCTACCCCTGGGACGGTACGTCGAAGGTGCGGGCACGAGCGCACGAGCGCAGCATCGTCATGGCCCGAGGCGTTCCGGCCATCGTCGGTGAATACGGCGTGTTCAAACACAACAGCCTGGACGAGGCCCGCGTCATGCTCGCCGACATGCTGGGGCAGGCGTACGCCATGGGATACCAAGGCGACCTGTTCTGGGTATGGGACATGCGCGGCGTGTCGGGCCAGACCTGGAGCGCCGTGGAGGGCGACAGCAAAGGGTTGATCGGGGAACACGCCATGCAACTGCGAGCGGAACCGCCCGGCGCGCCCGGTCGTTGACCTGCCTTCCATCAGCCATTAGACTACCTCATGAAGATACAATCCCAAGCGAGAGGTGGTGCCATGGCAACCGACACGCCCCCGATTCCGGACGACCCCATGTATCATTTGCTGCGCGACGACAAGATCGCCGAGTTCAATCAGCGGCGCGCGGGTGGCGAATCCTTCGATCTGCGCGGCACGGACCTCCGAGGCTTGGACCTGCGCACGATCGATCCTCAGGGCCTGGATTTGAGCGGCACCTATCTGCGGCACGCGGACTTGCGCGGTCTGGACCTTCGTGAGACGAACCTCGAGGGAGCCAGTCTCCTGGAGGCACTGGTATCAGGCGCCTATTTCCCGCCGGAACTGTCGCCGGACGAAATCTCACTTTCACTGAACCACGGAACCCGCCTGAGGTACAACGTCTGAGCGACTGAGCAACCCAACCCGGACAGGCCTGAAGACGCATGCATATTGTCATCGCCCCGGACTCGTTCAAAGAATGCGCCACAGCGAAAACGGTGGCGAACGCCATCGCGGCCGGCGTGGCGCGGGCCGTGCCCGAGGCCAAACTGACGATCAAGCCCATGGCCGACGGCGGCGAAGGCACCGTGGATGCGCTGGTGGCCGCTACCGATGGTTCGCTTGTTGGGTTGTCCGTCACCGGGCCGCTGGGCGAACCGGTCCATGCCAACTACGGCATCCTGGGTGACAAGACGACGGCCGTTATCGAAATGGCCGCCGCCTCAGGACTCGCTCTCGTACCGCCCGACCGGCGCGACCCCCGCGTGGCCACCACCCGGGGCACGGGCGAACTCATGGCGGACGCGCTGGACCGAGGCGTACAGCGCATCATCGTCGGCATCGGCGGCAGCGCCACCAACGACGGAGGCGCGGGCATGGCCCAAGCCTTGGGCTTTTCGCTCCGCGACGACCATCTGAACGAAGTGGGCCCAGGCGGCGCTGCCTTGGTGGACCTCACCCGAATCGACGCCGGTGGCCGGCATTCCCAACTGGACGAGTGCGAGCTGGTCGTGGCGTGCGATGTGGTGAACCCGTTGTGCGGCCCCGACGGGGCGTCCCACGTGTACGGCCCACAGAAAGGGGCGACACCGGAAATGGCGGTGGAATTAGACGCCGCCCTCGTCCATTTCGCGAAGGTCGTGGAGGACAAGTTGGATGTGACCATTGCGGACATCCCCGGTGCCGGAGCGGCCGGGGGTCTTGGAGCGGGGTTGGTGGCATTTGCCGGTGGGAGTCTCGTTCCGGGCGTTGAGGTGGTGGCGGAGGCGTGCGGACTCGAAACCGCTATTCGCCACGCCGACTTGGTGATCACGGGGGAAGGGGTGCTGGACGCTCAGTCAGTTAACGGCAAGACACCGGTCGGAGTGGCGGAGATCGCGCAGCGGCACGGTGTTCCCGTAGTGGCAATCGTCGGCGCGTTGGGCTCGGGCGGGCACGAGCTGACAGCGCATATCATTGACGCGGCTTTTTCGATCTGCCCGAAACCCATGTCGCTGGAAGAAGCGATCGCCGCGGCACCCGAACTCCTGGCCTCGACTGCGGAATCGGTGATGCGCTTGTGGTGCGCGGCGAGGAGAGGTTGACGTGCTGTCACTGTTTGAGGAGGTGGGATTCAAGGATGACGACGCCGCGGTGGCGGCGCTTGAGCCGCTCCTTGAAGAGGGACGCCCCCACCTTGCGACTCATCTGGCCCATGCCTTGTCGGAAGCGGCCGATCCCGATACGTGCCTTGTCCGACTGGTCCGGTTTCTAGAGAGCTGCCTGAGCGCCCACTCCCATCTGGACCTCATGAACGCGGCTCCGACGTACACCCGCATGCTCCTGACCATCCTGGGGCAAAGTCATTATCTCACCGACATCCTCTGCCGGAATCCAGAGTACATGTCCTGGTTGTGGGATGAGGCGAGCCTGGACGAAGCCCGTCCACGCGACGAGTTGGCAGACGAGATCGTCACCCAGGTTTGCGCGTTCGACCGGTTCGAAGCTCAATGCCAAACCATGCGCCGGTTCAAACGGCGCGAAATTCTGCGAATCGCAACCCGCGACATTTTCCGACGCATGTCGCTGGCGTCCGTCACGGAGGACCTGTCCAACCTCGCCGACGCAAGCCTGGAGGCCGCTATCGAAGGTTCTCAGTCGGACCTGCTTCGCCGGTTCGGTGCGCCCAAGGCCCCTTCGGGTGACACCGCCGGGTTCGCGGTTCTGGCCATGGGGAAACTGGGCGGTCGCGAACTGAACTTCAGTTCCGACATCGATCTGATCTTTCTGTTCTCCGACGAAGGCACCACCGAAGGCGGCTCCTCCGGTTCCGTGACGAACGGGGAGTACTTCCACAAACTCGGCGAACGCGTGATCAAAGCTATGTCCGAACTCACCAGCGAAGGCTACGTGTTTCGCGTGGACATGCGCCTGCGTCCCTATGGCCGGGTGGGGCCGTTGGCCGTCAGTCTGGATAACGCCCTCGAATACTACGAGACCGTCGGTCAAGCCTGGGAACGCCAAGCCCTCATCAAGACGCGTCCCGCCGCGGGCGACCTGGACCTCGGTCAGGCATTCATAGACAAGGCGCGGCCTTTTGTCTATCCACGCTATTTCGACGACGAAACCCTCGAAGACATCCGCCAGATCAAACAGCAGACGGAAGCCCAGATCGCCGAACAGGGCCAAACAGGCACCGAGGTGAAGTTGGGCCGGGGCGGCATCCGCGACATCGAATTCGCCATTCAGATGCTGCAACTGCTCAACGGAGGACGCTTCGAAGACCTGCGCACGCCCAGTACCCTCCAGGCGATCCCCGCGCTCGCCCGACGCTCGCTGTTGACGGCGTTCGAAGCCGATACGCTGGCGAGCAATTATGTATTCCTGCGACAGGTCGAACACCGGCTTCAGATCGAAGGCAGCCAACAACGTCATGCGCTTCCTGCCGACGCGTCCGCATTGGAGTTGTTCGCGAGGCAGCTCGGCTACCCCTCACGAAAGGCGTTCATGCGCGAATACACGGACCGGACCGAGGCGAACCGAACCATTCTGGAACGGTTCCTGGCGACGGAAGGCGCGGGCCATCGCTGGATCATCGAATTGCTCCATTCGCAGACTGGTGCGAAGGACGGGTTGGAGCGATTGTCTTCGATGGGCTTCGCGGACCCGGGGCGAGCGCGCGAAGAACTGATGCATCTGTATGCGGGTTCCTCGGAACGTCCGCACTCCGCCCACATCCGGCAACAGTGTGTGGGAATCATCCCGATCCTCCTTGAAGCGCTGGTGGAGACGGCCAACCCGGACCAAGCGCTCATGCGGGTGGGCCAGTTGCTCGCGAACCTCAGGGCGCCCGGCGCCATCTACGACATCCTGGGCAGTTCACCCCATCTGAGCGAGTATCTTGTTCGTTTGGTGGTGAACAGCGAGTATCTCACTGACATTTTGATGCGGGACCCCGGCTTGTTCGACACGATCGGCGTTCAAACGGCCCTCGACGAACCCTCATCGCGCGCCGACCTGGAGACCCAGTTGGCGGCGCTCTCGGATGCCTACGACCCGTCCGCCGCCCCCTATCGCCTGCACACCGGGGAGACCTTGCGTGTGGGCATGCGCGAGCTGTTCCGCGACCTCGATGTATTCCAAGTGGGGCAGGAACTGTCGGTGCTTGCGGAGGTCTGTCTGGCCTACGTGCTATGGCTGACGCGGGAAGCGGTTGCCCGGCGGCACGGCGCATGCAGCGGACGATTTGCGGTACTGGCGCTGGGGAAACTGGGCGGCTGCGAGATGGGATACGGCAGCGACCTCGACTTGGTGTTTGTGTACGAGGCGAGCGCCGAACCTGAGAGCGGAATGGCCGCGAGTGAGTACTTCGCCGCAGTAGCTTCAGGCGTCATCCGTTCACTGAAAGAACGCACCAAATACGGTGTCCTCTACGACATCGACGCGCGGCTGCGGCCCGACGGCAAGAAAGGCATGCTCGCGGTCAGCGACGCGCGGCTCGAATCCTACTATCAGGAGGAAGCCCAGCCCTGGGAGCGTCTCGCGCTGGCGAAAGTGCGCGCCGTGGGCGGTGACCTCGAATTCGCCGAGTCGGTGGCCGAACGGGCCCGCGACCTTGCCTTCTCCCTGCCCCTGACTCCTGAGAATCTGGCCAATGTCGAGGACGTGCGCACCCGGATCGTGGCGAAGGCGTCGCCCCTCGATCTCAAGAAACACGAAGGCGGCATCGCGGAGATCGAGTTTGCCATCCGCCTGCTTCAGATGCGGCACGCGGCGAATCATGAAGGCCTCAAGCGCGCGGATGTGGCCGGCGCGGTCGGCCTGCTCACGGAAATCGAGGCGCTGTCCGCCAAGGAAGGACAGGACCTCCTCGACACGTATACCTTGTTCCGCCGCATGGAGAACCGGATACGCATGCAGAACGGGCGGGCGGGGAGTGCGCTGCCCGATACGCCCGAGGACCAAGCCGATCTGGCGGCGCGTCTGGGCATTGACGAGGACTTGGCCGAATTGGTTGAGAAGCGGAAGGCGGGGGTACACGCCATCTATATGCGCATTCTGGGCAGCCTGTCGTGAGGCACCCGGGCGGACTCTCACTGTCCCGTCCGCGGAACAACAGTACACATGGAAAGGGAGACGAACATGGGCAGGTTGACCAATGGCATGAGGATTCTCGCCGCGGCAATTCTGGCCGTCACGGCCTGGCATACGGCGGAGGCCGTTGAAATGGATAGTCCCCTGATTAAGCTCCCCTTCAGCCTCGGGCGGGGCATGGAGAACACGCCGGTCATCTTCGACGGCCGCCCGCTCCTGGTCGCCAACTACCGCCCGACCGGCCCCTCGCCCGTCGGCACGTATCTTTCCGTGCAAGACCTGCGAACAGGGCAGGAAGTAACCCGGTTCGGTGAAGGCCATTCTTTTGTGAGCGCCTTCGTGCGCGACGACGAACTGCATGTATTCGCCAGCGAATACACCGAAGACTGGGCGCTCAGCATCTACCACTTCGTCTCCACCGATCTCGAAACGTGGTCGCGTGAGTTGGCGATCCCCCGCGAAGGCGACGAACATCTGTTCAACTGCTCCGTGTGCGAAGACGGCGCTGGCGGGTACGTGATGGCCTACGAATCGAATCTGCCCGTCCAGTTCTGCTTCAAGTTCGCAAGGTCCAACGATCTCGTCACCTGGGAGAAGATTCCGGGGCTCGTGTTCAC
>JAAEQP010001220.1 GCA_024231375.1 bacterium
ATGCGTTGGCGGCCTCAATCGCCGTGCTGACTGTGGCCGGCGTCTATGTCTTTCTGAGCCGTCGGGTTTTCCGGGTGGCGTTTGGAGACGCCCGTCGCGGCTTTCAGTACGCTCTGGTCGTGCGGGCCCTGCAGAAGCTTCGCGATATGACGCCTCATCCCAAGAACTGGCGTCCCACGTTCCTGGTCATGGCCGGGAACACGAAGACGCATGTGACTCTGCTGCGATACGCCGTCTGGATGGAAGGTGGTCGTGGTCTCGTCACCGCCGGCCAAGTCATTTCGGGCGATCTCGAAACCTTCGCGGCCCGGGTCGAGAGTCTGCGAGCGGCCATGGACAAGTTCCTCAAGAGCAATGAACTGGCGGTGTTTCCCGAGGTGGTCTTTGCCGAAGACGTCGACGAAGGGATTCGTATGTTGGCGCAAGCACACTCGATCGGCCCGCTCAAACCCAACACCGTTGTGTTCGGCTGGCCACGCAGCGCCGAACGCGTCGAGGCGATATTTCGGCACGTCTCGACGATTGCCGCCCTGGGCAAGAGCGTGGTGGTGGTGGTGGACAAGGGATTGCCTCCGTCCGTGCGTCGCACGCGGTGCGTCGATATCTGGTGGAGAGGGGAGCAAAACGGATCGCTCATGGCCACGCTCGCTCACCTGCTGGTCCAGAACTGGGAGTGGGGTCGTAGCCAGGTTCGGGTCCTGCGGGTCATCGGTGACGAGGCCGGACGCGAGTCGTCGAGGAAGGCCGTTGACTCGCTCATTGAGGCGGC
>JAAEQP010001221.1 GCA_024231375.1 bacterium
CAGGCGGGCTGGCTGTTCAACCAACTGACCGGACGCGCGGGCGCGTCGCAGGTCGATTTCTCGGACAAACCGCACGTGGCGGCCCTCAAAGGCATGGGCGGTCCCGGTGATTGCTACTGCTACGGCATCGTGATGGAGTATTGAGCAATGTCACTATCGAAAGAAGCTGTACATGAGTTGGCGAAGAAACACAACATCGATCCCGGCCTGCTCGAAGAAGCGGCGGCGGACGAAATCTCCGGTGAAGCGAACCCCGATGATATCCTCCGGGTACCGTTCCGGATGGGCGTGACACTGAACCGCTCAATGGTGCACGCGTCCCGGTTTTTCCGCGAGGTTCGTGACAACGGGATATTCTACGGGTGCCGATGTCCGGAATGTGGACACACACTCTTCCCGCCCATACGGCCGGTGTGTCTGCGCTGCATCAAGAAGGGCCAACTGGTCGAGTACGAACCGCTGGAACTCGGGCCGGAAGTCGAGGGTACGGTAGCGGCCGTGAGCGAGCTTGTGCGCGGGACGTCGAAGGACTTGGGCAAAGGCGTGCAGTACCCGTGTCTGGTCAAAGTGGACGGTGCAGACAACGCCCATTGGCAGTTCGTAGCGCCGGAAGAAGGCAAGACGATAGCGGTTGGCGCACGCGTAAAATCCGTGCTGA
>JAAEQP010001222.1 GCA_024231375.1 bacterium
GTGTGCCACCCACAACACTGTTGTGGGTGTCTTCAGCCTGCGGGATGGTGCCCCGCCGCCAGTCCGGACACCTTGCGAGACCACATAAACACGACGGTCCGGTTGAGTAGTGCGATTGCCCTGATACGTTTGATCGGGCTTAGGAAGGCGATTCCTGGTCCTCGTCCGGGTAACGAAGCCATGGCATCCGTTGGTACGAGGCCGTTGGATCGGCGACCTTGTGAGCATAGCCCAGCGTGCAGTTTCCCGCCGCGATCGGCAAGCCACATCCCGATCCCACGTACCCGGGGGACGATTCCCCGAGGTGATCACTCCACCACGGCGAATCGAACCACAGCTGCACCACCGCCATGTCGCAGGAATCGTCCGTGTAGAAGTAGCCGTTGTCGATGAGCTTCGGCCACAGATGCACAATGCAGTCGCGCATGGATGAGACCAAGTCCACGTCGACGAAGACAAACGCCAAAGGTCCTGGCACATCGGCCAAGGTGTCGCAGAAGTAGCCCTTCACAAACGCACACGGTTCCAGGGCGCCGTATTGTCGGATGTTCTCCTGGACCTCCTCCAACGCACCCGCGTACATCCCCTTCTCGTAGTACCCGTGCGCCTGGAAATGGGGATAGCTATGCACGGAGCCGTCGTCTTCGGGGAGTCCCTCGAACGAGTCGCACACGTACAGTTTCCGGCCAATCCGCTCGCATACCAGCGACAGGCTCGACGTGCTGGCGCCCTTGAAGCACCCGCACTCTACCACCGCGCCTTCGGTTTCGGGCGGAACGGATAGAATCTGCCCCGCCAACACTACGTGGTACGTCCAATCGGTGGCGGACTGCACGTGGGCGCTGACGCGCCGCATCTGATCCACCAAGCGCGCCTTGTCGGCCGAGGTCACCCCGTAGTCGGCACCGACGTCAGACTGAACGAAGCTGTCCACAATGCGTTGCTCATTGGCGTGCTGCAAGGCGTTAACCGCGTTGCCCCGGTAGAGTGCGTTGACCATGCCTCTGCGCGCCCCGGCAAGTAAACTACGTAGGTTATTCATGGCCCGAACCTTACCATTCGACACGGTCCCTGAACAAGGAGAAAACCGGTTCGCGGGGCTCTTCCTACTCGTGGCGGAGGGCTTCGACGGGATCCATGTTGGCGGCGCGGAGGGCGGGATACAGGCCGAACACCACACCGACAAGCGCCGAGATGGTGAAGGCAATGAGAGGCGACCATAGGGTCACGATGGTGCGCATGTCGGCGAACTTGCTGACGAAGAAGGGGATGGCCAGACCCACGGCGATTCCGATAAGGCCGCCCACGCCTGACAACAACACGGTTTCCACCAGGAACTGGATCGTGATGTCGCGGCGTTTCGCGCCGAGGGCACGCCTGATACCAATCTCCCGGGTGCGTTCCGTAACGCTGGCAAGCATGATGTTCATGATGCCGATACCGCCCACGATCAGCGAGATAGCGGCGATCGAGCCGAGTACGATGCTGTAGATGCGCGAGGTCCGTTCGGCAATGCGGAGCTGGGCCAGCGGCACAATCACCCGGTAGTCGTGCTTCTTGTGGTGCTGCTCAAGCACGGCCTCGATGATGCGCGCCACCTCCACCACGTCTTCGAGTCGGTCGACCATAACCGTCACTTCGTGGAGTTCCACCTTCTCAACCGAGATGGCGCCGCTTTCGCGTTCCACCAGCAGTTCGCCGAACCGTTCCTTACCCGTGGTGAGCGGGATGAACATGCGGCTGAGTGCGCCTTCGTTCGCGTCGCCCACCGCCGAGGCTTCCTCTGCACCACCCGCGGATTTCTGTTCCATGATGCCGATGACACGGTAGTACTGCGTGCCGATGTGGACATTCTGCCCGAGCGGGTTGTCGATGGGGAACAACTCACGGGCCATATCGTGGCCCAACACGCATACGTTCGATTTGGAATCCAGTTCCAGCCGCGTAAAGAAACGGCCACGCCGGACCGGATGGTTGTTGACGCTTGTGTACCAAGGTACGGTGCCGTATACGTCGCACGACGCGCGCTTGCCGCCGTTCCAAACCTCCTTGCGCACCACGCGCGCGGGCACCTTGATCTTCACGCCCGGGATGGTCTCTTTGATCCGGTCCACATCTTTGTACGTCAACCCGTATTCGAGCATGAAACTCTGACTGGCGGTGCTGCTCTTCTCTTGGGGCGGCTTGGCGCTCTGAACGATGATGTTGTTGCTGCCCATCTGCCGGATCATCTCTTGCGCCTCGAAACTGGCGCCTTCGCCGATGGCCAGCATGGCGATGACGGAAGCCACCCCGAACACGATGCCGAGCATGGTCAGGAAAGACCGAAGCCGGTGATTCCACAGACTCTTGAGCCCCAACTTAATGGCGCGTTTCAGTCGCGTCACCGAGTACCCGTGTTGGGTGGCCTGTCCCGTCCTCTGATTCTCAGTTTCGTACATCATGCTCGATTTGTCCGTCGCGCAGGCGAATGGTCCGGTCGGACCTACGACCGATGTCATCGTCGTGGGTGACCATTACGATTGTCTTGCCTTGCTCGTGCAGTTCGTCAAACAGGCTCAGGATGTCGGCCCCCGACTTCGTATCCAGGTTGCCGGTCGGTTCGTCGCCCAGGATGATGAGCGGTTCATTGGCCAGAGCGCGCGCGATGGCTACCCGTTGTTGCTGGCCTCCTGACAACTCGAAAGGACGGTGGTTCATACGGTCCTTCAGGCCCACCAATTCGGCAAGCTCTTCGGCAACAGTTCGGCTCTCATGCTCCGGCCGATCCTGGTAGTAAAGAGGCACTTCGATGTTCTCAAGCACCGACAACTGCGGGATAAGATTGTAGGACTGAAAAATGAACCCGATCCGTGTACCGCGAATGGTCGACAACGTGTCGTCATCCAGTTCCGAAACGTCTTGGTCGCCGAGGTGATAGGACCCGGACGTCGGCCGGTCCAGGCACCCCAGAAGGCTGAGCAGCGTCGATTTCCCGCAGCCGGACGGACCCATAATGGCCACATACTCGCCAGGACACAGTTCAAGCGAAACTCCGCGCAATGCCTCCACCTGGACCGTGCCCATTTGGTAGGTCTTGCGCATCTCGACGATGCGTGCGATGGGTTCGACCGCCATATCAGGCCGCTTCCGCGGGTTCTTCGGCGTCCGCGGACTCCTCCGGGGCGCCCTGCTCCGGAGCGCCTTCCTCATCGGGCATATCGGATTCTATGGCACGCAGCCGTATGGTGTCACCGTCCTCCAGACCCGAAGTGATCTCAATGTAGGTCTCGTTGAACTCGCCGGTCTCAACAGGTTGCCGGTCACCGTTGGCGAGATAGACCACGCGGCCGCTGCCCCGGGTCGAGACCGCCTGCAACGGAACGTAGATCACGTCTTCCAAGGTCTTGATATCGATCTTCACATCGGCCGTCATCCCTGGCTTCAGCCAGTCATAGACGCCATCTACCGAAACCTTTACCTCGTACGTCTTAAGGTCCGGATTCATCCAACTGCGTTCAGAGTCCGGCATCACCCCCACGCTGTACACCTCGCCCGTGAGAAGCGTGTCAGGAAACGCCTCAACTCGGACCTCGGCCTCTTGGCCCTTGGCGACCTTCTTGATGGACGACTCATGCACTTGAACCGCAACACCCATGACCGTGATGTCGGGAATGGTCAGGATCGTCATCTGGGACCGAACCACGGCCCCCTCCCGTACCTTCTCACCCCAGCGCCGTTCAGGATCGCCGTACGTGACCAACCCTTCATGGGTCGCATAGATCAGGCACTTCGACAGTTGTTCTTCAACGTCCTTCTTGCCCTTCTCCTGCAACTCATACTTCGATTCAGCGGCCTGAACCGCCACGTCCGCATTCTGAAGCTTGGTTTCGGCCTCTTTCTTCACACGCTCCAGCTTCCGTAGCGCCTCTTCGTATTTGGAGAAGGCTTCCTCGGCCTCTTTCGGGAACTCATACCGGAAGAAAAGCTCCTTGCTGGTCTCTTTGGATTGCACGCTGATCCGCAGACGTTTCACTGCAAGCTCGTCGGCCTTCAACTCAGTCTGGGTGACGAAATTCCGCTCGAACAACTTGCGCGTTCCTTCGAGCCTGTCTTCGGCCGAGATGGCGGTCTCCCGCTCCAGCATGATCTCCGCCTCCAGGTCGCTACGCTTCTGCGCCGCTTCGCCGCCTAGTCTGGGGTCGTTGGCGTACATCTCGAAGTCGATGGACGCGAAGGCCAGGGCCGGGGTGTCGTCCTTGCCCACGGCGTCCGCCCACTCCTTGCGCCGCGACCGGCGGTCACTCACTCGTGTCACCGCCACGTCCAAGATCCGGACCGCATCATCGGCACTCGCCTCAGCCAGCCGGGCTTCCCGCGACAAATCGCCCCGGACGGATTCGTCCGCACCCTCTGCCGCGCTGAGCGCATCTTTCGCCTGGGTCTTGGCTTCCTGTGCAGCGGCCTTCGCATACTCGACTGCCTGTTCTGCGCGAACCACCTGCAGGTCCAACACCTTACTGAAGGTGTCGCGCGCAGACTGCACCGCTTTGGCCAACTCCTGGGCCGCCTCGTTCGGCTGCGCTTCGGCAGACTCGCTCTGCTCGGCTTTCAGTCGTGCCGCCTCCACAATCGCGCGAAGCTCCACAGCGCGTTTCACCGCTGCCTGGGCAGTTCGCCGCAGGGTCAATTCCTCCATGAGGTCCTTGGCTACCAATTCGCCGAGATACTTTCGGAGGTCCATCGCCATGAACTTCACATCTCGTTCGCCGGCCTGGATCTCGCTGGCGTTCTCTTCCTCCTGAATTTCGTAGTCCTGGTGAGCCTTCGAGAGCGATGCCATAGCGCTGTGATACTGGATATCCTGCTGCATGGCCTCTTTCTCGAGGTCCGACGAGTCGAGTTCAACCAGAACTTTCTTGTTCTCGATGTCCTCCTGGGTAATCCGGTATCCTTCCTCGACTAGCCGAAGGATCTTGATCTGATGCCCATCCACCTCGCACTTCACGCGCTGCGGCTGAAGGGACACAGCCTCCCCGCCCTCATTGATGGTGATGGCAAGGTTGCCGCGATGCGCCTCAAAGGTGACTCCGCTGTCCTTTTCCGAGGTCCGTGGTTGCGCCAAGTAGTACGCACCGGCTGCCAGGACAAGAATGACCAAGCCAATCCGCCACCGGCCCTTGCCCGAGGTAAGCACTCGCAAGAAACCCAACCGTCCACGACGTCCTTCACTTGGGGACATCCGTTAGCTCCTCCCATTGCCCGTCGTCTTTGATGAACAGAATCCCCATATCCAGCCACAGTCCCAGGTTGGCCACCGTGTGGCCAACCAGCGCCGACGTAAGGCCGTTGCGCGCATCGATCAAATCGTTCTGGGCATCGATGAGATCCAAAGCTGTGGCACTGCCGTATTCGGCGCGCAGATTCTGTTCCTCAACACGGCGTTCATTCAGTTTCACGCCGATTTCCTGAATTCGGTACGTCCGTTCCGCTTGGTCGACATTACGCCACGAATCGCGTGCCGCCAACGCCACGTCATCCAGTGCGAGTTCGAACTCACGTTGAGCCCGTTGTTGCGTGATAAGAGATCGGCGGTATGCGTTCCGCTCGGATTTGCGGTCGAATGGAAGATCCGCGTCGAATCCCGCTCGGACGTAGGCCCGCTCCCAATCAAGCTTGGTGAACATGTCGTCGCCGGGCTCGCTCTCCACGTCGGCGGTGACAAGAAGATCGAAATCGGGCCACAGGTTGCGTCCCGCGACGAACACCTTGCGCTCCGCATCCTCCACTTGGTCCCGCACGTTGCAAAGGTCCAATCGCGCTGCGTGGGCCACTTCAGCCGCCTCGTCAGGCGTAACGACGGCGGGACGAATCCCCTTGTCCATGAGGTGCTGTAGTTCCTCATCGTCCAAGACCACCCGCGCGCTGGTCGGCAACCCCAGCAGGAACTTGAAGTCGTCCAGGCTCTGCTTGTACCGCCGAACCGCATCGATCCACCTGGCTTCCGACGAAAGCGCGGCCTGTTGCGTACGGCCGAGGTCGGCCTGCCTGATCCGGCCCACATCCGCCCGGGCCTTGTCGCGTTCGAGCACTTGCAGGAACGCCTGATACCCAAGCCACGTGTTGCTGGCCGTGTCGCGGTTCTGAAGCACCCGGTAGTAGCTGGTCGCCACGTCAACCGCGAATTCCTTTCGGAACCGGCTGAATCCACGAATCTCGTAGAGCACGTCCCGCTCCGCCTGCGTGAGGTTCTCCATCACGACCCGGCGTCCGGCGCCCCGCAAGAGCGGCTGGACAATCTCCGCGCTCAGCACGGACGACGTGCTCACCCGCGAATCACCCGTGATGTAGCGAAGGAAATTGGATGTGAGCGACAGGGCGATCTCGGTTCCGCCGGCGAGCAGAACGCTCGTGCCAAGCGTGACTTGGCCCCGGATGTTGCGTTCATCGGCCACAACCTGCTTGGGTTGGTTGGCGCCTGTAACCGTGTATGCCGACTCCACAACGTCGGCGTAGGCGTCGAGAAGCTGGTTCGGGGTACCGGCCAACGTGTTGACCAGCGTCACGGCGTCGGCAGGCATCGCACCCGGGTCCGCGGCATTCAGAAACCCGGCAGCCTGCGATAGCGTGCCAAGTTGCGATCCACCCAGATCGCCCGCTTGCCGGACCAGATTCGGATAGGCTTGGGCAAACTTGCCGCGGTCGGAGAGTTCCAGATTGGGATACGGCGAGGTGCGTTCATAGTCCCCACTCAGCCGGCCTGAGAAAATAGGGTCGAACACATGACGCTCAAGCGTGAGGTTCAGGGCCTGCAGATAGAGCAATTCCTTGCGGTTCTGGTAGGTTCGGCTGTTGGTAACGGCCAATCCCAACGCCTTCTCCAGCGACAGAACGCTCGCTCCCGCCTCGGAATCTGCATCTTTCCCCAGGAAATCCGCCCCTTCTTCACGGGTCGGAAGCCCTTGAAGCGGCTCGTCGTTGCCCTGTTCGATGCTGAACTCCGGATTCATCCCCGGCACATCGGGCGCCCTGTCGTGGATGATGCCGTAGACTTCCTTGTCAGCCTGCTTGCGATAGTAATCGCGCGTGCATCCCGCGCATAGCAAGGAAACAATCATGCAGATGTGAACGTAGCGCTTCATCGAAACCCTCAGGAACCCCCTGGTTCAGGCAAGCCGCGCTCGGAACGCACATTGTCCCGATTTCGCCATGGGCGGCATGCCACAGCACGTGCGCCCCAAAATCCAGTATTACCTAATGGCAGACGCACAGCTAAATGATCATCCAAACACCGCGGACGCATGTCAAGCCAAGCGTTCACGAACAACGGCGACGTCGCGGCCGATCTGGGCGATCAGTTCCTCGCGCGATTCGAACTTCATCTCCGGGCGAAGCCGCTCGATGAACACAACCTCGATATTCTCATCCACAATGTCGCCCGAGAAGTCGAGTATGAAGGCCTCGATGGTGATGTCCTCGTGGCGGATCGTGGGTGCGATGCCGATGTTAACGGCCGCGGGATACGTCTTGCCCGCAACTACGGCCTCGGCAACGTACACGCCGTGCGGCGGAACGACGGACTTCTCCGGCTTGATGTTCGCCGTCGGGTACCCCAACTGAACGCCCATCCCCCGGCCTCGCTGGACGGCTCCAACCATCGAATATCGACGGCCAAGGAATTGCTCCGCCTTCACCAAATCCCCTTCGAGGACACGCTCACGGATCAGGGTGCTGCTCACCCGCTCGCCTTCGAAAAGCAACGGGGGCACTTGAGTCACGCCGAATCCGTGTTCCTTGCCCGCCTTGCACAGAAACTCATAATCGCCCTTCGCTCCTCTGCCGAAACGGAAGTCGTGGCCCACAACGAGTTCGCGGACCCCGCATCGTTCGACCAGTACGTTTTGGACGAAGTCGGCGGGTTCAAGCGCGGCCACGGCCTCATCAAAGCGCAGCAGGAGTGCCGCGTCGATCCCGGCTGCCTCGAGGAGGGCCAGTTTCTTGGAGTCGGGTGTCAGAAGATTGGGGGCGTGTTCCGGCGAAAAGAACTGCCGCGGATGCGGAGTGAGCGTCAATACACAGGCAGAACCGCCGATCTCCCGAGCCTTGGCCAACACTACGTCAAGAATCCCCGTGTGTCCCCGGTGTACACCATCGAAACTCCCAATGGTCAGAGCCACATTCGGGAAAGCCTCGCGTCCTGCGAGCACATCCGGGACAAGGATCATAGTTTCGCCCGTAGCACGCGTTTCGGCTGGATAACCGCACCGGTCACACCGCCCTGGATTTCGCCCAGGGCCAGAAGTTCGCCCGTTGGCGCCTTGATCTGGACCCATCCTTCTTTGAGGTCTTCCGGCCACCGAACCAAGGAAGGACCGGCAATCATCGATC
Organism: bacterium; assembly: GCA_024231375.1. Next base: position 8,368 of record JAAEQP010001222.1, read on the forward strand.
CCGAGCCCACCGCCTCGACGGCCTTGCCCGTAACCACGACTTCTGGGATGTCCAGCGCGTCTTCAACCGGTACAAGCTTGGCCAACACATCGTTCTGCGACGTGAGAGCATCCGGCGACACCGCTCCGTCCACCGAGTGCGCGCCGACTCGCGTGCGCCGAAGCGCCGCCAGCGTCGCTCCACAACCGAGTTCGCGTCCCACATCATGGCACAGTGCTCGGGCGTAGGTGCCGCGCGTACAGGTGACGCGAAATTGGACATCCGGCGGCTCAAACCCCAGCAGGGCGAATTCGCGGACAGTAACAGGACGCGGGGGCCGTTCCACCACTTCTCCCTTGCGCGCCAGCTTGTACAGGCGTTTCCCACCGACCTTCACGGCACTCACCATGGGCGGAATCTGCATGATGTCGCCCGTAAACCGGTCGAACTGAGCCTGGACCTCGTCCGCGGACAGGCCATCCGGCACAGGGTTCTCCTCGGTCACAGTGCCGTCCAGATCGTACGAATCCGTGACAAGGCCCAAGCGCATGGTACCCTCGTATTCCTTGTCCAGTCCCGTCAGAAATTCCGACAGGCGCGTCGCGGGGCCAAGACACAAGATCAGCAATCCCGTGGCAGCAGGATCGAGGGTGCCCGTGTGCCCGACGCGGCGCATGCCGGCCGCCCGGCGCACCATGTCTACCACATCGTGCGACGTAACGCCTTGTGGCTTATCGATTAGGAGAATACCAGTCATGTCGCTCCAAGGCCGGTTGGGTGTTGGCCTACTCCGTCAAGTGTTCGCGGATAGAGGCAAGAACCGATTCGCGGGCCGCATCCATCGGCGCATCCAAAGACGCGCCCGCGGCGGCGGCATGTCCTCCGCCGCCGAACTGTTCCGCGATCTGCTTCACATTGAACGTTGGGCGGGATCGCAGGCTTACCTTCGTCACACCCGATTCCAACTCCCGGAGAAGCATCGCGACCTCGACGCCGTCTACGTTCCGTCCGAGATTCACCAGATTCTCGAGGTCACCGTCTTTGGCCCCCACTTGGTTCAGGTCGTCACGAGTGATACCGACGAAAGCAATTCGTCCCTCGTCAGAAAAGGCCAACTTGTCAAAGTACAGACGCAACAGCCGAAACCGGGCCGGCGAAATCGCATCAAACACACGCAGCGAGATGCCTTCCACATCCACACCGGCCTCAACAAGCTTGGCCGCTGCGCGATGGCAGCGCGCGCTGGTGTTCGAAAACCGGAACCCGCCCGTGTCGGTGGCGATGGCTACATAGAGGCACTCCGCCATCTCGGGCGTGAGTTCCACACCGGCCGTTTCATACATCTGCAAGACCATTTCGCCCGTGGCACCGTACGTCGAGTCCGCAACACACAAGTCGCCCTCAGGATCGTCGTCGAGATGATGGTCCAGTACCAAGACCCGATCCGTCGCGGCCACCGCCGACTCCACGGCCCCGAGCCGGCTTCGCCTGCCCGTGTCCAGCACAACAGCGCATTGGGCGCCGGGCCGGATGTTTGCCGCGGGAACGATCTGCTCAGTGCCAGGAAGGAAACGATACGTGCGGGGTATTTCGCCATCGATGGCGCACTGCACGTCCGTCTTCCCCAGCGCAAGGAGCAGGTTGCGCATCGCAAGCACACTGCCTATCGCGTCGCCGTCGGGGTTGATGTGGGCAGTGACAAGATACGATTCGCCCTCCCGCAGGGCCTGGAGGATCTCGGCGAAGCTACTCTTCAACCTGCTCTCCCCCGTCCTCTTCGTGAATCTCCTTGAAGATCTCTTCGAGCCGGAAGGCCTGATCCACCGTGTCGTCGGAGAAGAATCGAATCTCCGGCGTGTGCCGCAGACGCAGCCGTTTCCCGATCTCGCGCCGCACCCAACCCGAAGCCTGCTGAAGTCCGATGAGCGAACTCTTCTTCTCGGCATCCGTACCAAACGTACTGATCGAAACGCTCGCCACACGCAGATCGGGCGACATGCGCACGTCCATGACCGACACAAACCCCACACGGGGGTCCTTCACCCCCTTCGCGAGAAGTGCCGCAATCTCCTTCTTCACCTGTTCGCCGACGCGGCGAGGTCTGCCTTCCTGCATCAGAGCATCTCGATTCCGTAGTCCATCAGTTCCGCGCCTCCCTTCGAAGACGCGAACCGGACAATCTCGTTGAGTTGGGTGTTTACAAACCGTGAGTCGTCGCCGACCACGCAGGCGGCCAGGCGCGCCCTGGCCCATTGATCCTTGAAGTCGATTTCCGCGATCGAACAGTTGTACCGGTTGCGGATCCGTTCCTTCAGACTCTTAATGACGCGGCGTTTCTCTTTCAGCGACCGTGAGCCGTGAATGCGCAGGTCCATCTGAAGAACGCCTATGGTCATGCTGCACGCTACTCGAGTTTCTTGGCAACCGCCTCGATCTTGTAGACCTCGATGACGTCGCCTTCCTTAATGTCCTCGTACCTGTCGAGCTTGATGCCGCACTCGAACCCGGTGGCCACGGAACGCGCGTCGTCCTTCTCACGGCGCAGGGAGTCCAACTTGCCGTCATACACGACGATATCGTCGCGAAGGAGACGGGCTTTGCTGGCTCGTTCGATCTCGCCGTCGACCACATAGCAGCCCGCGATGTTGCCCAACGCGGAAGACCGGAACACGGCGCGAATCTCCGCGTGGCCAGTGATCACTTCCTTGGAGTCGGGAACAAGCATGCCTTCCAGGGCCTTGCGGATCTCTTCGATGGCCTCGTAGATGACGCGGTAGGTGCGGATATCCACGCCTTCCTGCTCGGCAGCCTTCTGTACGCGCGCGCTGGCCCCGACGTGGAACCCAATGATGACGGCATCACTGGCGCTGGCCAGGATAACGTCGCTGTCGTTGACGCCACCCACGCCCGAATGGACCAGCCGTACGCGGACTTCTTCGTTGCCAAGCTTGGCAAGGCTCTGCTCTAGCACGTCCACGGAGCCCTGCACGTCTGCCTTCAAGACCACGTTCAGTTCGCTCTTTTCACCCGACATCAGTTGCGCCTGCAGATCTTCAAGCGTAATCTGGCGGGCCGGGCCAGAGGCCTTCTGCCGCGTGCGCTCAGCGCGCTTGGCAGCAATACTGCGGGCAACGCGCTCTTCTTCGAGAACGACAAACGGCTCACCCGCGGGCGGCGGCTCGCTGAATCCAGTCACCAGCACAGGCGTAGAAGGTCCGGCCTCCTGAATCTGTCCTCCCCGCGAGTTGATCATGGTCCGCACGCGGCCATAGGTCTCGCCTGCAAGGAAGATGTCGCCCACACGCAATGTGCCCGTCTGCACCAGCACCCACGCCACAGGACCCTGGCCGCGCGAAATCTCAGACTCAACCACGGCGCCGCGGGCGCGCTTGTTCGCGTTGGCCTTCAACTCAAGCATCTCGGCCTCGAGGACCAGCAGTTCCATCAGTTCATCGACACCTTGACCCGATATGGCCGAAATGTCCTTGATGATCGTCTTGCCGCCCCACTGCTCATCGAGCAGTTCGAAGCGGGTTAGTTCCTGGCGGATCCGCTCCGGTTGCGCATTGTCCTTGTCGATCTTGTTGACCGCCACCACGATCGGCACCTCGGCCGCCTTCGCGTGGTCGATGGCCTCCACCGTCTGCGGCATAACCCCGTCGTCCGCCGCCACAACGAGCACAACAATGTCGGTAACCTGCGCGCCTCGTGCACGCATCTGGGTGAATGCCTCGTGGCCAGGCGTGTCCAGGAATGCGATCCGCTTTTCGCCCACCGTCACGTCATACGCTGCGATGTGCTGCGTGATTCCGCCCGCCTCGCCATCGGCTACGTTCGCCTTGCGAATGCCGTCCAGCAAGGTTGTCTTTCCGTGATCGACATGGCCCATCACCGTGACAACCGGCGCCCGGGATTGAACGTCCTCGGGATCGTCGGGCTCTTCGGCCAGCGCCACACTCTCTTCCGGAATCGAGGTGCGAACCTCGAACCCCCTGGGCTCGGCCAGAGCCTGGACCACCTCAACCGGCAGTTCCTGATTCTTGGTGGCCAGGACATCCTGGTCCATCAGTTCGAGAATGAGCTCGTTCACGCCCACGTCCATGTGGTCGGCCAAGTCCTCAACCATCATCGTGTCGTCGACTTCAATCAACATGTTAATCGCGGCCTCGCCGGCCCCGTCTTCACCTTCCGAGGCGCGTTTGCGTCTCCGCTTTTTGGCAACCCCCTTGGGGCCTGCCGCCTGCAACGAACGCACCGCCGCGGCCGCGTTGCGCCGCTTCTCATTCTCCGCCCGTTGCCGCTCCGCCCGTTTCTGCCGCTTGCGGGCCGTCTTCCCGGTTCGCCGCACAGAGCCCGGCCGCACCGGCTGTTGCCCCGTGCGTTTACGCTGCACGCGCTCCGCGGCCCGGCGCTTCACTTCCGCCACCACGGCCGGATCGGGTTTGACCGCGGACCGGTTCTCCATCAGCTTCCGCTGCTCTTCTTCCTCCTGCTGACGTTCCGCATCGGCCAGGATCCCGGTTTCTTCCTCTTCCTCGACCGCTTCCTCGGCAGGCTCGGCCTCGAGAACCTTCGTCTCATCCCCTTCAAGCGCGGTACCGTCCGCCCGGACAACCTGAACGACACTGCTGTCGTGCTCAATGGCGCTGCCGATCACAATGCTGGGCTTGGATTCGTCTTCCGCAGCCGCCTTGGCGGCCTTCTTCTTGGTCTTCTTCTTAGGCTTTGGCGCCTCGGCGGGTTCGGCGGCGGCCTCCTCGGCCGCTGGAACCGCTTCGGGCTCCTCGGCGGGCGGAAGGATCTCGGCGACCGCCTGGACGGACTCGCCTTCCTCTTCCTCGGCAGGCAGGATCATGGCCACAGGCTCTTCGGCGGTGTCGCCCTTGTCCGTGGCTTTCTTCTTGGTCGCCGCCTTCTTTTTGGTGGCGGCCTTCTTCTTGGTCGCTGCCTTCGCCTTGGTCTTCGCCTTTGCTTCGGCCTTCTTCTTGGCGGCCGCCTTTCGTTTGGCAGCAGCCTTCTTTGCGCCCTCGCGAAGTCGCTCAGCCCGCTTCTTGGCCTTTTCCTGGGCCTCGAGCTTCTCCGTGCGGACACGCTCCGCCACATCCCTGTCATCATCCACGTCGATGAGCAGGTCGCACTCCTCGTCGGAGATCTCGGTTTGGACCCCGTCCACCTCGTACAGCATAAAGCGAAGGGCCTCGACGGCATCCTCGGCGGACATGTCGAGCCGTTCAGCCAAGCTGGCGATCGTTTGCATGTAACTATGACTCCCTAACGCGTTTCTCGTCGCTGCCACCGTCGTAGACTAACTCATGACGGTTCTCCACTGGTTTCGGCATCCTCGGAGACGTCCGGCTCTTCGTCGTCTTGCCCACTTTCCTGTTCATCCGCGGGTTCGACAGGCGCGGCCTCGTCTTCAAGTTCCGCCGTCTCACTTAGTGAATCGGGCGCAGGTTCTGACGATGCATCTTCTTCAGTTGATTCCTGACTGGGGGGCGGCCCTCCTGCCAGTTCAACGTCGCTCTTGATATCAATGTTCCACCCCATCAACCGGGAAGCCAAACGGGCGTTCTGCCCCCGCTTGCCAATGGCCAACGACAACTGGTCGTGCGGCACAATCACCAGGATGGAATGGTTGTCTTCGTCCACGGAAATGTCAAGAATGTCCGCGGGATTGAGGGCGTTCCCGCACATCTCCACGGGATCCTCGCCCCACCGGACAATGTCAATTTTCTCGCCGCAAAGCTCCTCCACCACGGTGCGTACCCGCGATCCCTTCATCCCGACACACGCCCCCACGGCATCAACATTCGGGTCGTTCGACGCCACGGCGATCTTCGTTCTGCTGCCCGCTTCGCGCGCAATCCCCTTTATCTCGATCGTACCATCGTAGATCTCCGGGACTTCAAGGTCAAAAAGGGCCTTCACAAGCTGCGGCGACGTCCGGGATAGCACGATCTGCGGACCTCGCGCACTCTTCTCGACCTCAAGCAGAAACGCCCGGATCCGGTCGCCCGGCTTGAAACTCTCTCTCGGCGACTGCTCTCGAATGGGCAGGACCGCCTCCCCTCGTCCGAGGCCGATGATGAGGTTGCCGTGACTCATTCGCTTCACGACGCCCGTAATCAGTTCGCCTTCGCGCTTCTTGTACTCGTCGTACACATTGTCGCGCTCGGCGTCCCGGATCTTTTGGATAATCACCTGCTTGGCCGTCTGGGCCGCGATCCGGCCGAAATCCTTGGGTTCGGCGAGTACCTTCAGGCGGTCGCCCACGGACGCGTCCGGGTTGAGTTCCCGGGCTTCCTCAGTGCTGAGCTCTCGAGTGGGATCCTCAACCTCTTCCACAACCGAACGGATCTCGTACACCTTGAAACTCAGGGTGTTCTCGTCTACCTCGACCGTGACGTTGGCGGCGTGATGGAAACTCTTCCGGGCAGCGCTCTCCAGCGCACTGCGGATCGCTTCCAGCAGCGTGTCCCGCTCGATGCTCTTCTCAGCCTGAAGTTGTTGCAGGATCACCTGCAGGTTCGCGTCCAAGTTATTCTCCTCACGGTTAGGCCAGTACTACCGGTTCAGCCGTGCCTTCAACACATTCTCGATGTGTATCTCGTATTCGCTGCCGTCGCAGTCTACGGTCAGGAGCCCATCGTCGAATCCCGTGAGCGTCCCTTTGAACCGCCTCCGGCCGTTCAGGGGCGCGTGGGTTTCAATCTTCGCCTTCTCTCCGACGAA
>JAAEQP010001223.1 GCA_024231375.1 bacterium
GAGCAGTCGTATCCAGTTGCAGTAGCTGGATTAAGGTCGGAACAACGTCGACGTTCTCCACCAACGCGTTGACCCGGCAGCCGCGGGGGATTCCGGGTCCGGCCATGACCAAGGGAACATGGAACACCTCGTCCCGAGTGACGTCATCCGTATGGCCCAACGTCACACCATCTTCCGCCAACGCGTCGCCGTGGTCGGCGTCGACGATGAGGATGGTGTTTTCGAGCAGGCTGAGGGACGCCAGTTTCTCGGTCAGTTCACCAATGCAGGCATCGGCGTAGTGGATGCTGCCGTCGTGGAGAGCGCGAAGCACTTCCTGCTCCGCCTCGGTGAAGGTCTTCCCATCCATCGAGTATCCCACGGAATGGCGGTCTCTGTAAGCCTGTCGGTCGATCCACTCGTCATGTCCGGGGCGAGGGTAGTGAGGGAAATGCGTATCGGTAGCGTGAATGTAAAGGAAGAACGGCCTGTCGGATCGCTTCTCCAGCCACGAGAAGACCCACTGGTTCAGTCCCGCCAGCTCTCCGCCCCGGTAGTACCCCTCGTCAAATGACCCCCACAACCGGCTCTCGTCGTTGCTGACCCAGGGATGGGCCGACGCCACCGCCGTTTCGTAGCCGTTGTCGCGCAGGATGGCGGGCAGGAGTTGTTCCTCTTCGGGCGGCGTGCGGAACATTTCCCGCCACCCGCCGCCGCTCGTGGCGAACACCGGGAAATAGCGGCCCGTCATGTAGGAAGGAACCGAGAAGCGCGTCTGGTTTGCCTGGGCGTAAGCGCGCTCGAAGACC
>JAAEQP010001224.1 GCA_024231375.1 bacterium
CACCATACCCGTCACCGCGCCCGGCACCGCGGGATTGTGGTTGTTTGTGGTGAAGGTGCGTACCTCGTTGCCCAGGCTCTGCGCGCCATACTCGTCCACGGCAATGACCCGCCAGTAGTAACGGTGCAGATCGAGTAGGCTTTGAGCCCCAGTCAACTGGGCCATGGTTTCCGTCGTCATGACCACAGTCGTGCCTGCCTCCGGGAAGGCCAGGTCATCCGACACTTCGAGCTGGTAGCTCAGCGCGTCGGCATCCGGGTCAACGGTCTCACCCCACACGAAGAAGGTACTCGTGTAGACATCCGTATCCTCGAAGGGATAGTGCAATGCCACCGGAAGCGGATTCATATTCTCCGGCTGCGACACGTACACGTTCGTCACCAGATATGCGCCCACTTGTTCCGTCACCGAGTCTCGCAAGAAGTAGTAGACTTTGTACGTTCCGGGATTGTTGAATCCCGCAAAGCCGGGGTCGCTTTCCAAGAGGGCGTCTTCCCATTGGTACGCGTAGTGGCCGCCCGGCATAAGCACCGGCTCGGGTGCGGCAATAGGCCCAACCATAGACGCCACGCGCTGGAAGGCTTCATAGCCAGGCGCGGCCACTACGCCGTTGTCGTAATCCGGCGTCTTGATCTCGGCCCACGCCGTATCGGCGAGTTCCGGCAAACGGCCCGCCGTTTCCGCCAGAAGAACCCCCACCGAGTCGCCCGGGTCAAGGTAGACCGGCGGCGACGCCGTGAACCACGTGATGCCGTTGCCCGCGTTCGCGCCCAGGCCGAGCACCAGGCCATGCACCATCCCGCCATCCTCACCCGGAACCGAGGACAACTGGCCCGTCGTACCGAAGCCGTCGCCGTTGTCGTCGAGCAGCGGATGCTGCGGCACATCGCCCACACCGCCGTTTGAGCGCGACACCGTATATTCCGAGGTCTGCACGCAGGCCGCCTCGAAGGCCTGGGCCAGCGAACGGCCTTCACTCGCCGTCCGGAAGAATTCCATCAAGAAGAACTCCCCGTCACGCACGCCCGTTTGGCCGTCGAGCACGCCGCGGTAAGAGATTTCGTCCGCGCCGCAACTCGCGATGAGCACCCGGCCCGGCCCCGAGAGCGCCGGGACGAAGCCGCCTGAATAGCACGCCCCATAGACCACCACGATCTCCTGGTCCGCCGCGGAAGCCTTTGCGCCCAGGCTCGACTCGAGCACATCCAGGTAACCCGCCAACTCCGGCGCCGTGACCGACTCCTGTTCCGGGGTACCGTCCACGTCCAAATGGAAGACTCCCGGGCTGCCGTGGTCCGCCAGGATCACATACAGCGGTGCGGGTGACCCCAGCATCCTGTCCCGCGCCCACACTTCGATGGCGTATTGCAGGTTCTCCTTCGTCGGCGCGAGCGCGCCCGCGCCCTGATCGCGCAGATAGTAAATGTCCTCCGCGTCAAAGTGCCGCTCGATCAACACCTCACGGATATAGTCCGCCGTCTGCGAATGCTCCGCGCGCCCCTCCGCCGCATCGTCCAACTGGCCCAAGACAAGGATCGCGTAGCCCGCACCCTCTTTAATGGTCAGCCGCG
>JAAEQP010001225.1 GCA_024231375.1 bacterium
AATCGCCGGAATACAGGCCGCGTTGGACGTTGCGAATGCCAGCTTTCCGGTGGTGCTGGTCGAGCGGGAGGAACACCTGGGCGGCAAGATGGCCCAACTCAGCGGCACGTATCTGAATTTCTCTGCCGCGCCGGGCCTGTTAGAGCGCAAGGTCGAGCAGGTGCTCAATCACCCAAATATCGAGGTGTTGACGGGCGCGCGGGTGGCCGAGGTCGATGGCTACGTCGGGAACTTTGACGTGCGGATCGAGATCGGGCAGATGCGCGAAGAGCGAGAGATTGGCGCTATCGTCATTGCCACCGGGTGGGACCCGTACCCGCTGAAGCGATTGCCCGAATACGGCGGCGGAGACATCCCGGACGTGGTGGATAGTTTGGCGTTCGAGGGCATGCTGCGAGACGGCGCAGAGATTCGACGGCCCTCGGATGGACGTGTGCCCCACGAGGTGGTGTTCGTCCAATGCGCCGGTTCCCGCGACCCGGAGCGCGGGGTTCCATACTGCTCCAAGGTCTGCTGTATGGT
>JAAEQP010001226.1 GCA_024231375.1 bacterium
AGACGCCGAAAGAGGGCGAAGTCTATGCGAATTTCCTGAGGGAGAACCGCGACAAGTTCGGCGGGGTGATCCTGAGCCTGCCCAATTTTGGCGACGAGACGGGCGCCATCGCCGCGCTCAAGGATGCCGGCGTGCCCATTCTGATACAGGCCTATCCGGATGAGATGGACAAGATGGCGCCGGAGCTTCGGCGCGACGCGTTCTGCGGCAAGTTCTCCATCATGGACGTGTTCTGTCAGTACGGACTGAAATTCACGGCGCTCAAACCCCACACGGTTCATCCGTCCAGCGACCGATTCAAGGCGAACGTGGACTATTTCGACCGCGTGTGCCGGGTCACGCAGGGCCTTCGAGGCATGGTCGTCGGCGCCATTGGCGCGCGAACCACGGCGTTCAAAACCGTGCGCATTGATGAGATCGCGCTTCAGCGGCATGACATCACCATGGAAACGCTCGATCTGTCCGAGGTCTTTGATCGCATGGGCAAAGTGGTGGCGGAAGGCGCCAGCTACAAGGACAAGACGGCGCAGTTGGACGCAGCGGCTTCGTGGGATGCCGTGCCCGACGACGCGCGCGACAAGATCGTCCGTCT
>JAAEQP010001227.1 GCA_024231375.1 bacterium
CGCCCTCTTGTAGCGCAGGCGTCTCGCCTGCATTTTCAGGATCCGGAAAGAATGCAGGCGAGACGCCTGCGCTACAGCAGATCTTGAAGATTGCTCAGCGTTCCTCTGCGCACTCTGCGGCTCTGCGTTTTGCATCGCCCCTGTTCTCTTCATCCTCCCCATCCATGTTTGCCAATGACCCCCCGGTGCTCCTGGAAGCCTTCGCGGCAACTCGCACCAACTTCCTTCCCTTTCTCCTCATACCGCGCCCGAGGAGGGGGCGAACGGGTCCGCTACTGGATGAAGTCGGCCTCATTCAGCTTGATGCGGACATTGCCCTGCATCGTCGTAATCCACAACTCGCCCGGCGCGCGCTCGAACACGTACGGATAGGAAAGCCACTTGCCTTTCTGACGCGCAAACACAACGGGCGCGGACCACGTCTGGCCCTCGTCCTCCGAGAAGGCGATGGACAACTCTTCGCGATGGTTGCTTGTCGGGATTTCCGACCACTCGTTGTCGCCCCCGCTCATGGGGAACTCGGTCTTGCCTTCGGGGAACTGGCGGTTCCACACGAGCGCCATGCGCCCGCTTGCCATGCGATGCAATTGACCCGGCGCGCTACTGGCGTTGATGTCCGACGGATGAATGGTGCGCCACGAGCGGCCTTCGTCTTCCGAGTAGGCGCTCCAGAACTTGCCCCAATTGGTGCGGATGAGTTTCCATAGCCGTCCGTCTTCCAACTCGATGACCGTGGCCTCGGTGATGCCGCCGTGATGGCCGTTGCCGCCGAGATCGATGACGTGACTGCCGGTCCACGATGCCCCGTCGTCGGTCGACACGTACGTCAGCACCGTGTGGCGTCCGGGGTTCGTCAAGAGCTTCATGGCCGTGAACACCACCGCTCCGCTCCGAGTCTGAATCATGTTGCGGACACATCCGCTCCACTCGTCGTGCATCTTCCGGGGCGCTTCCCACGTAACCCCGCCGTCGAGACTGCGAACCGCGTACGTCGGCAATTGCGTGCCGGGATCCGCGTCGTGGGTCTTGCTGTTCCAGCGCCAATCCTTCTCGTGGAGATTCATGTACGCGACTATCAACACACCGTCGCGCGTACACATCACGGCCCGTTCGTTACTCACCTGCACGCCCGCGCCCGCCGCAAACATGGGGCGGCCGTCCCAGGTGACACCTTCGTCCGCACTCACCATTACCTTGGCCTCGTCCAGGCCCGTACCGTCGACGGCGAGAATCGTCTTGTCCGGCATCCGCACGAAAGGTCCCAGCAGACCCGTGGGCAGCGCCTCGCATTTGGGATGAACCCACAGCGCTCCGTCATCGCCTTCCGCGGCTCCGGCCGAAAGACTCCACAAGCAAAGCACCCCGAGGATTAGGCAAGTCAACAGAAGCGGATTCATGGTCGAATCTCCCTCTTGTTAGTGGTGAGGACTGAAGGTACCGCAAGCGCGGCACGGGTTCAACCGCGGGGCAGCGAAACCCGCTGACAGGTGCGTCACGCCGCCCGTACCGATTGTCGAAAACCAGATTCGTGTGCTAGAGTGCCGCGTGTATAGCTTCAGGTGTGCAACGAGGAGGACGTGTCATGGCGAGCGAAGGGTTCCTGCGATTTCCCGAAGGCTTTGTATGGGGGACGGCCACGGCCGCATACCAGATTGAGGGCGCTTGGGACGAAGACGGCAAGGGACCTTCCGTCTGGGACACGTTCTGCCATGAGCCCGGCAAGGTAGCCGACGGCACCACGGGCGACGTGGCCGCGGACCATTACCACCTGTATGAACAAGATGTTCAGCTCATGGCCGACCTCGGCCTGCAGGCATACCGGTTCTCCGTGTCGTGGCCGCGCATCATCCCGGACGGCTCCGGCGCGGTCAACCAAGCCGGTCTCGACTTCTACGACCGGCTTGTCGATTCGCTCTGCGCGAAGAATATCGCGCCGTACCTCACCCTCTTCCACTGGGACCTGCCCCAGGCCCTTCAAGACAAGGAAGGCTGGGCCAACCGCGAAACCATGCGGCACTTCGCCGATTACGCGGGCGTTGTGGCAGACCGGCTCGGCGACCGCGTCAAACACTGGATCACCCACAACGAGCCGTCGGTCGTCGTGTTGCTTGGACATTTCCTCGGAGAGTACGCGCCGGGGCTCACCGACCCCATGGCGGCCTTCAAGACGGCCCACCATCTGATGGTGTCGCACGGATTGGCGACCCAGGCGGTCCGGTCCGCCGCGGGCGATGCCGACGTAGGCATCACGCTCAACCTGGGCCCGGTGCATCCCGCCTCCGACAGTGACGAGGACAAGGCAGCCGCACTGCGCTTCGACGGTATCATCAATCGGTTCTATCTCGATCCGCTGTTCCGGGGCCAGTATCCGGAAGACACGGCCAAAATGATGGAACTTGTCATGCCCGAGATCCAACCCGGCGACATGGAGACCGTCCAGGAGCCCATCGATTTCCTCGGCGTGAATTACTACACGCGGTTCGTCATCAAACACGACCCGGACGTCATGCTGATCGAAGCGTCGGAGGTCCAGCCCGAAGGCAACGACTACTCCATGATGTGGGAGATCTACAAGCCGGGGCTTGGCGAGTTGTTGACGCGGCTGCACGAGGACTACGCCCCGGCGCGCATGACCATCACGGAGAACGGCGTCTGTGTGCCGGACGGCGTCGACTTCGACGGGCAGGTCCGCGACTACCGACGGACCGAGTATCTTCGCGATAACTTCGAGCAACTCCATCGCGCCATTGCGTCCGGTATCCCGATTGACGGCTACTTCTTGTGGTCCCTCATGGACAATTTCGAGTGGTCCCACGGGAATCGGATGCGATTCGGCGTCGTTCATCTTGATTACGGGACACTTGTGCGCACGGTCAAGCAGAGCGGACGCTGGTACGCGGACGTGATTCGCGACAACGGCTTCGATCCGGCGTCTGCATAAGGGGCATCTCGTAGGCCTGCTTACGGGACGGTATTTTGAGTCCGCCCAGAGGCGTGGGATATACTCCTGTCATTCTGGTGTGGTTTGTTTGGGTGGTTTTCCCGGAAGATCGAGGACACTCACATGCCGAAGACGGACAAGAAGCAGCCCCGGCGTTCCTTTATCGGCGAGGTCCTTCTCAAGGACGACGTGCTCACCGAAAAGCAGCTCGACCGAGCTTTGCGCGTGCAGCGCCACCTGGAGCAATCCAAGCAGCTTGGCGAACTTCTGATAGAACTCGGACTCGCCACGAAACACGCCATCGCGGAAGCCATCCGGAAACACGGGCAAGGTATCCGGCTGGGTGACATGCTGCTTGAGCAGGGACTCATCTCTCAGGACTCACTCGACGCCGCCCTTGCGATTCAGAAGGAGCGCGGCGTGAAGTTGGGCGAGGCCTTGATTGAACTGGGCGCTACCAACGAACGAATCATTCTGCAGAATCTCGCGAGTCAGCGGGGCATCCCCTATATCGAGCCCAGTTTCGCCATGGTGGACGGCAAGCTTCTATCAGGCGTTTCTCCGGACTACCTGGAGAAAAACGTATTCCTTCCGTTCAGCCGCGACGACGAAGGCGTCGTCACGGTCGTGGCGCATTGTGTGCAGGAGCAGGCGTGCCTGGATGCCATCGGGGCACTGTACGCGCAATCGTACCGATTGGCACTTGGTCCGCGGGACGCCATCATCCAAGCCGTGGCCGAGTATCGAAATTTCCGGTTGGACCGCGATAGCGCCGTCCCGGACGAGACGGCCGATGGCGAAGAGATGGTAGTCCAGTTGGTGGACCATCTCCTGGCGCAAGCGGTAATCGACCGAGCCAGCGACATCCACATTGAGCCCATGTCCGGGAAGATACGCATTCGGTACCGCATCGACGGCGTGTTGGTGTACAAGACCGACCTACCATTGGATCTGCTGCCGAAGATCATCTCGCGGCTGAAGATTCTGGCCGAGATGAACATCACCGAGCACCAGCGGCACCAGGGCGGCCGCATCTTCCAGAACATCGGCGGGCGGGAATTCGATCTTCGTCTGTCCGTATACGTATCGGTCCACGGAGAAAGCGCTGTTGTCCGCCTTCTGAACAAAGAGCTGGGCCTCGTCAGCCTGGACGGGCTGGGCATGACGCAGAACATGATGGAACGGTTCAGGACGGATGTGCTGGAGCTGCCGACCGGCGTCGTGCTCATCACGGGGCCGACGGGGTCGGGCAAGACCACGACCCTCTACAGCAGCCTGGACTACTGCAACGACGTCGACACCAAGATCATCACGGCCGAGGATCCCGTCGAATACATGATCGACGGACTGGTGCAGTGCTCGATTTTCGAGAAGGTGGGCCGGACATTCGAAGCAACGCTACGCGAGATTGTGCGGCAAGACCCGGACATCATCGTACTCGGCGAGATCCGCGACCGGACCACGGCGGAGACAGCCATTCAAGCGGCGCTGACGGGTCACAAGGTCTATTCGACCTTTCACACGGAGGACACCATCGGCGGGCTCCTGCGTCTGATCGACATGGACATTGAGACGTTCCTCATCTCGTCCACGGTGATCTCGGTGCTCGCGCAGCGGCTGCTGCGCCGCGTCTGCAGTCAGTGCGGCACCCCTTACACACCCAAGCCCCACGAATTGGACCGGCTTGGGCTGGAGGTCGCGGACGTGAGAGAGCACGAATTGAAGCGCGGGCAAGGATGCACACACTGCAACCACACCGGGTACCGTGGCCGTGTGGGCGCCTACGAGCTTCTCGTTCTGAATGAACCGGTGAAGGAGGCCATTCTCCAGAAGCGTCCCGCCCATGCGATCCGTACGATCAGCATGGAGACTACCGGGATGATCAGTATGCGCGAGGATGCGATCGGCAAGGCTGTTCGCGGGGGCACCACCTTGAGCGAGGTGCTTCGCCACACGCCCGCTACCGGCACCGTGCGGCCCTTGCGCCAAATCCTGGCCATGACCCAGTAGACAGGAGGACCGGCTCGTGAACTGCCCCTATTGCGACACGGCGATGCCGACGGCATCCTCCGTTCCCGATGCCTTCGAGATCGTTGCCTGTTCGTCATGTCTGAACGCGTTCGGCGTTCGGGTCGATGGCGACGGGCCACAATCCGTGATGCTTCCGGGGGTGGAAGACGTGCGCGCACTGGGGGGCCCCGATTCCTACGCCGGCGCCTTGCTGGCGGAAATGAACGGCGGGATGGACCACCTGCCCGTGTTGCCCGAGGTGTCGCAACTCGTCACGAGGATCGTCCAGGATCCCGAGTCCAGCATGAACGATTTGGTCGATGCCATCAGCCAGGACCAAGCCATCGCCCTCAAAGTGCTGCGTGTGGCGAACAGCGCATTGTACGGCGGGTTGCACGACATCAAAGATCTGCGCACGGCATGCGCGCGGTTGGGCATGAAGACCGTGGCGAACACCGCCCATGCGATTGCCAACGAACAGCTCTTCGGATCGCGCAACATGCTGTTCAAGGTGATGATGAAGCAGTTGTGGCATCACACGCTGGCCGCGTCGCATTGCGCCAACGAATTGGCCGCCATGGTGGCCGAACCCCGAACCGACGCGCTGTTCGTGTGCGGCCTTGTCCACGACGTAGGGATCGTGGTACTGCTGGATGCCTTGTCCCGATCCGAGCATCCTCTTCTCAAGACCCTGTGCGAGACACCCAGATTGGTAATCGAAGTGGTTGACCGGCTGCATGCCCTGGCCGGCCTTCACGCCATTCAACATTGGGGGCTGCCGCGGGAGTTCCGCATGGCGGTGTTCTGCCATCACCAGCCCGACATGGTGCCGGAACCCGATCAGCAGGCGATGACCCACATCATTTGCATGGCGAACTGCATCGCCATGGCCACGGGCTTCGGGTTCGGACCGGACGACGAGATCCCCTCGTTGGTCAGTCTACCATCGGCCAAGTACCTCGGCCTCAGCGACGTGAAGATCGCAACGCTTCGCGTGGACCTAGAGGACCGGCTTGGCGAGTTCATCGACGCTCTGGCGGGCGTCTGAACGGGGTACGCCGGTTGATATGAGCCCTTCCGAACGGTAGAATCGTGCCGTAGCACATTTCCGCAACTGGATATGGATTCTGGGGTTCTTTGCATGGCGATTCGATTCTTCAACACGTTGTCCCGCAAGAAGGAGGCGTTCGAGCCTCTCGAACCGGGCAAGGTGGGCCTTTACACGTGCGGTCCCACGGTGTACAACTTTGCGCACGTAGGAAACTTCCGCGCGTATGTGGCGCAGGACCTGCTCAAACGGCATCTGAAGTACCGCGGGTTCGACGTGAAGCACGTGATGAATTTGACGGATGTCGAGGACAAAATCATCCGCACGTGCCGGGAGACGGGCGAGTCGTTGGGTTCGCTCACCGGGCGCTACACTCAGGCGTTCCTGGAAGATCTCGATGCGCTCAATATCCTGCCCGCCGACGTGTACCCCGCCGCCACCGAACACATCGACGAGATCGTTGAGCTGATCAAGCGGCTGCGGGACAACGGCCACACCTACGAGAGCGACGGCAGCGTGTATTTCAAGCTTAGCACGTTCGACGACTACGGACGTCTGAGCCGGTTCGACATGGACCAGTTGAGGCAGGGCGCCAGCGGCCGTGTGGACTCGGACGAGTACGAGACCGAGGACGCGCGGGACTTCGCGTTGTGGAAGGCGTTTGTCGAAGAAGACGGCGATGTGTACTGGGAGACGGAGTTGGGCAAGGGCCGGCCGGGCTGGCACATCGAATGCTCCGTCATGAGCATGAAGTATCTCGGCGACACGTTCGACATTCACTGCGGCGGCGAGGATCTGGTGTTCCCGCACCATGAGAATGAGATTGCCCAGTCGAGTTGCGCGACCGGCAAGCCGTTCGTGAAATATTGGCTGCACAACGCCTATCTCAATGTCGAAGGCAAGAAGATGAGCAAGTCCCTCGGCAACTTCTTCACGTTGCGTGACCTGCTCGAGAAGGGCTACGAGCCCACGGCCATTCGTTGGGTGTTGCTCGCCACCCACTACCGGATGCCCAACAACTTCACCTTTGACGCCGTCGACGCGGCGCGGGAATCGCTGCGGCGCGTCCGCGACTTCCGAACCCGGCTGGACGAGGTGGACGGGGACGGTGTCGATCTTGACGAAGAAACGGCTTCTTGCGAGCAGGCGTTCGCCGAGGCCATGGATGATGACTTGAATGTCTCGGCCGCCTTGGCCGCGGTGTTCGATTTCGTTCGCGAAACCAACAAGCTGATAGACGACGGAAAGCTCAGCGACCGGGGCGCCGCCAATGCCAACGCGCTGATGGATCGCCTGGACGCGGTGACAGGCCTGTTCGAGCGAGACGCCGCGGATGAGGCGCCTGAGGATGTGCTGGCGCTGGTGGAGGAACGGTGTGCAGCGCGGCGATCGAAGGACTTTGCGCGGGCCGATGCGATCCGCGACGATCTGGCCAAGCAAGGCTGGGTCATCGAGGACACGGCCGACGGTTCGCGCGTGAAGCGTTGCTAGGACCCGCCGCGGCCTGACGGTGGTCCGCGGTGAACCCCCGACGCAGGGAAGGGACTCAGCCATGAGAAGCGCGCGTGTACGTCCCGACAAGGAACTCGACGCTCAAGAGGCCGAGGAGCAAACGTTCAAGCTGGCCGCGGCAGTTGTGCGGCTAGCGAACGACGTGAAGGATCGGCTTCCACCCACCTTGATCGACCGTCTTGTTGACGCAGGTACGACCGTTGGCGTGGAGACGGCCAATGCCCTCGCCACGTCGGGTCGACGGGTCCACATCAGTTCGTTGACCATGGCGCGTAAAGCGAGCCAGGAACTGGACTTCTGGCTGAAGATCGTGGCCGAGGTCGATGAAAGCGCAGCGCAGGCCGCGGAGGGGCTCATAGATGACGCGCATCTTGTCTACCACCTGCTGTCGTCGATGCGGGCCAAGGCGCGCCAGAACCTCGAACAAGACAACGTAACCTGATTCGAATCAGCGGGTTGAGGATAGAGTCAGGGCATCGTCTTCCTCGTGGTTGACCGTTCGGTCACGTACACGGAACTTCTGCCGCAAAGGGGTGTTCAAATCAAGTGAAGCCGTCACGGACAGTTTCATGACCGGCGTTCCGGATTGGGAACTCGTCGCACGAGCGCAGGCGGGCGACATGCACTCGTTTGCGGAGCTGGTGCGGCGGTACCAGGATCCGGTGGTCCATTTCTGCCAGCGTATGGTTGGCAGCGTGGACGACGCGGAGGACATTGCGCAAGAGAGCTTTGTGCGGGTCTACCGGTATCTGAACCGTTTGCGGCCGGAGGCGAAGTTCTCGACCGTTCTATTCGGAATGGCGCGGAATCTCACGCTGAACTTCATCCGGGACACGGGCCGGCGCGGCCGTGGCAAGACGCGATCGCTGACGCGCGAGGATCAGAGCCAGACGGTGGTACTGGACGAGGCGTACCGGCCGGATCGTAGCGCCAGGCTCAGTGAAATTGAGTCGTTGATCGAACAGGCGTTGACGCGATTGTCGCCCGAGCACCGGGAGGTCCTGGTCCTGAGAGAGGTTCAGGGGCTAGATTACGAAACCATCGCGGGCATCGTGAAGTGCCGGGTCGGTACCGTGAAGAGCCGACTCGCGCGCGCCCGCGACCAACTCCGAGCACGATTGGTTGAACTCGGAGGCGATGAGCTATGAATGGAAAACGACTGAGAGAAGAGTTGTCGGCTTTCCTCGACGGCGAGGCCGCCGATCCGGATCGGATGGCCCGTCTCGTCCGGGAAGACGCCGAGGCCCGGCGGGTTTACGACGAGATGCGGCGGACGTCCGCGCAAGTGAAGAGGCTCCAGCCACCGACGGTAGATCCTTCGTTCCATACACGGGTGATGGCCGGTGTCCGTGAACCGGAGCCGGTTGGGTACGGTTGGATCCATCGGGCGCTCATTCCCGCGGCGGTGGCTCTGACGGTTCTCATGGTGGCCGGGCTCTTCGTGTACTCTCGCGATGCTTTCGCGCCGACTTCGGGTCCGGAAGGAAGTTGGGCCGAGATGGACCCGGGCGCGCTAATGGCGGCGCTTGAGACGAAGCTCACGGAGAGTCCGGAAGCGTTTGAGGCAGCAGGAATCGCGCCCACATCCGGTTCCTTCGGGTTGGAGTCCGGCGAACCCTCCGACGATCTGCGGGAATCGGCCCTGGACTGGGTTGCGGGCTTGCCGGTGGACTACAGCAACGAAACGGACCTGGACACACTCCTGGGTTCGCTGAATGAAGAAGAAGAGGAAACGTTGAGAGCGATGCTCGTCGACTATGCCGAAAGGGGGTGGACGACATGAGAATGGGATTCGTAGCACTGTTGACGGGAGTGGCTCTGGCCCTGATGGCCACACCAGCCATGGGTCAACCCCGCAGGCCTGAGGGTCCGCCACCGGAAGGCGGGGAATTGGCCGCGCCGCCACACGGAGAAGCGCCGAGCCCGCGCGGACGCGGTCCGTTGCGTGACAAGTGGAAAGACAAGGATATCAGTGAGCTGGTCGAGATGGTGATGATGGTGCGTCTCTCCAACGAGCTTGAGCTGAGCGATGAGGAAACCGTGCTACTGGTGCGCCGGATAGGTGAGGCCAAGAAGCGCGGAGCGGAACTGGCCCGTGAACGATCCAAGGTCTTGAAGGATCTGAGGTCCAGCGTCCAGCGAGGAGATTCGGACGAGGACATCGAGAAGAATCTGGACGACCTGATCGCGGTCGACGCCAAGATTCAGAGTCTACGTTTTGACGCGTTCAACGAAGCGGCGGAAGACTTGACCGTGACGCAACGCGCCAAACTCTATGTGTTCGTGCAGGAGTTCGAGGCAAACCTGCGCAAAATGATCGCCGAAGCGCGCAGTCGCGCAGGCGGGAGCGATCATCCGATGGCGGGACGGCACCGCGAGCAGATGATGCCACGCCGACAGGCCGGTCCGCCCCAAGGGCAAGGGCCCGGTGCATCCAGGCGTAGCGGACCCCCCGAGGTCCCGGCAATTCCCCGGTAGTGCCGCCGCGCGAGGAAGCAGCACCTTAAGCGCTAGTGCGTCAGACGGATTGCACGGGCGCCCCGAGAGAATCGGGGCGCCCGTCTTCATGAACAGTCGTTTCGATGCCGGACGCGCCGGTCAGCCCGCTTCCTCGAACTCGGTCACTTCAACCGTACCGGAAACCCAATGGACCAGTCCGTCCTGGCACTTGAACCGGAAGATCCCGTTGGACTCGACCTTGGGCGGCTGATCCGTTTGCCAGACGCTTCCCTTCTCCCCGTGCCACAGGGTGATTCTGTAAACTTTCTTCATTGTATCCTCCTTCGATTACTGCTTGCTGTCAGAACAGCTTGCTCGCATGGTTGTCCTGTATTGATTGCCTATGCCGCATGGTGGCCGGGCACCGGGGCCGCGAGTGCGGCCACGAGCACATCGACTGTGACGGCGCCCGCGCCTCGAAGGGCCGCGCAGCATTCGATCACTGTGCCAGCCGTGGTAACCACATCGTCCACCAACAGCACGGTGCTTCCTTGGAGCGACGCATCGTCCTTCACTACGAACGCGCCATTCACGTTTTCGCGCCGTTCATCTTCGGACACGAGCAGGCTTTGGACGCGTGTGGGGCGTACCCGTTCGAGCCCGCGGCTGAGTTGGGCGTTGGGGAATGCGGGAAGAATCTCGTTGGCCAGGAGCAGCGCCTGGTTGAACCCGCGAGCCCGCTCGCGCACGCGATGGAGCGGGACCGGAATCACGTAGTCGTAGGTGTCGCAGGAGAGTTCCCGGCGCGCCTGTTCGATCATCAATTCGCCCAAAGGCCGGGCGAGGCGGGCCTTACCGTTAAACTTGAAGAGCTTGATGGCCGCGGCGATGGACGCGTCGAAGTAGGCGGCCCCGCGGATGCTGCGATAGGGGGGCGTGCTGTCGGTCTTGCTGCATTCGGCGCACGGGAACAGGCGTTCGTCGCGGGTGCCGACGACCACGGGGTGGGGGCGTCCGCAGACAAGGCAGAAGGGCCGTTCGATGCGCGGACTCAACTCCCAGCACGTTGGGCAGAAGTGGCCATTCTCGTCGGTCAACAGGCGTCGTCCGCACGTCCTGCAGAACGCCGGAATGAAGAGACTCTTCAAAGTCAGTGCCAGTTGGTGATACATCGCAACCACTTTGTCCTGATACGATTGTACCAGGAAGGGGCGCGGATTGCCGCCGAAGTATGCATAGGGTCGAGTGATGGCGGGATTGTAGCCACTCTAACTGGAAGGAGGCTCTTCATGATGGCCACCGTGTTCAATGGAATTCGCGTGTCGTCGCACCTCCGGACCGTGTCGCACTAGACACTCCGATCACAAGCATATGACGTCTTCCCTCGCTTACGCGAGAAAGACGTACGGATCGCCGGGCCGCGGGGACATGATGACACCTCCGCGGCTTCAGTGTGCCTGTACGGCAGCGCGGGACGGCCCGCGCCGGCCTTCGACAGCACCTGGAAGAATGGCCGCGGAACATGGATGATGGTTCCGCGGCCGTTCTGTGTCTGGTCCGCCGCGGAGGACGAATGGATGCAACGCTCCGCCTGAGTAGACGGAGATAGGAAAGAGGCATACTCGATGAAGATCTCGAAAGAGGAAGCGGCGAAACGGCTGGAGAACCCGGCGTTCCCTCGGTCAGCAGCGTATGACGCGGAATGGGTGCTCGAGAACGAGATGGGGCCCAGCGCGTTGTGGTTGACGGAATGGCTATGCGAAGAGGTGGTGTTGAAGCCCGGCATGCGCGTGCTCGACATGGGATGCGGCCGCGCGATGTCGTCCGTGTTTCTGGCGCGCGAGTTCGGGGTCCAGGTGTGGGCCAACGACCTATGGATTCCGGCAGCCGAGAACTGGAAACGCGTCTGCGACGCAGGCGTGGCGGACCGAGTGGTCCCGATTCACGCCGAGGCTCATGCGCTGCCCTACGTGGAGGGGTTCTTCGACGCTATCGTCAGCGTCGATTCGTACCACTACTACGGGACCGACGATCTATACCTGAAGTACTTCCTGTCCTTCGTCAAACCCGGCGGCCACATCGGCATCGTCGTGCCGGGTCTCATGCGTGAGTTCGGCGATGAAGTGCCCGGCCACCTGACCCGCGAAACGCCCGGCGGAGGCCGGTTCTGGGACCCGGGGGAATGCTTCAGCTTCCACACCGTCGACTGGTGGCGCAGGCACTGGGAGCAAACGGCCTTGGTCGACATGGCTGCGGCGGATACGCTGCATGACGGTTGGAAGCACTGGCTCCAGTTCGAGGAGACCAAGCTGGCGGCAGGCACCAACCGGTGGGACGATGAAGTGCCGGCACTGAAGGCCGACCAGGGCGAGTACCTGGGTTTCGTGCGGCTCGTGGCTTCGCGGAAGGAGGCGGCGTCATGAGCGGGGTCGAGACGTCAGGCACTCCGGTGTCCAGAGACGGGCTTGAAGCCTATGGGTGGTCGCCACACTTCGAGGCGCTGTTTGCGCCGCACAGATCCGAGGGGCGCGAACCGGCGCGCGTTGTGCAGGAGCACCGGGGACTCTGTACCTTGCGCGTGCATGACGGGGAACTGGACGGCGAAGTGGCAGGACGCTTCCGGCATGACATCGCGGAGGGCGTTGGCATGGTCCCGGCCATTGGCGACTGGGTCGCCATCAAGCGCGTGCCGGATGAGAACAAGGCCGTCATCCACGCGGTACTGGATCGCCGAGGCCGGTTTTCGCGCATGGCGCCGGGGTCGCGCACCCAGGAACAGGTACTTGCTGCCAATGTCGATGTGGTGTTCTTGGTGTGTGGCCTGGATAACGACTTCAACCCACGACGCATCGAACGGTACGTCACCACAGCATGGGAGAGCGGCGCTACGCCGGTCGTCGTCCTCAACAAAGCCGACGTGTGTCCCGATATCGATACCTGCATCGCCGAGGTGGAGGCGGTGGCATTTGGCGTGCCTGTATTCGCCGTCAGCGCCACAACCGGCGACGGGATTGCGCGACTGCGGGAAGAAGTCGCATTTGGCAAGACTGCGGCGTTTCTCGGATCGTCGGGTGTCGGCAAATCGAGCATTATCAACGCGCTCCTCGGCGAATCCCGACAAGCCACGGGCGACGTGCGCGAGGACGACAGCCGGGGCCGTCACACGACCACCCACCGCGAAGTGATCGCCTTGGCGGACGGGGGCCTCGTCATCGATACCCCCGGACTCCGGGAGCTGCAACTCTGGGCGGACGGGGATGGTCTCGGCCAGGCTTTCGGCGATGTGGAGGCCTTGGCGGAGCAATGCCGGTTCCGCGATTGCCGGCACGAGGCCGAGCCCGGCTGCGCCATCCGGCAGGCCCTTGAGGACGGTTCGCTCGACCAAGGCCGGTACCGCAGCTACCAGAAGCTCCAACGGGAACTGGCCTACGCGGCGAAGCGCCAGGAGCAAGGGGCTCGACAGGCCGAGAAGACTCGATGGAAGAAGATCGCCGTCTTGCAGAAGCAGATGTACCGCGACCGTAACAAGGGGAGGTGAGCTATGGGCGAGCCCAGAGACGTATTGACCTTCGACGCGCTGGCGGAGCGATTCCAGCCCCGGGACAGCGATGCGGCCTCGTTTCTGTACGACAGCATGGAGTCGCAATCGGGGCAGTGTCTGCCGGTCATCTATCGGCCCTTCGACTGTACTCAGCGCATGCATTTCGTTGACCGCGGACAGATCCTGGACTTCGCGGCAGTGGTGGGGGACGGTCGCATCCTCGACTTCGGGCCGGGCGACGGTTGGCCATCTCTCTCCCTGGCGCCCATGGCGGATGAAGTCGTGGGTGTGGACGGCAGTCGCCGTCGTGTGGACGTCTGCGCGCAGAACGCGGAACGGATGGGCATCGCCAACGTCGAATTCGTCTTCGTGGAGCCGGGCGCGCCGTTGCCCTTCGACGATTCCAGTTTCGACGGTGTGGCGGCTGCGTCATCCATTGAACAGACGCCGAATCCCAGAGAGACCCTCGCCGAGATTCACCGCGTTCTGAAGCCGGGCGGACGGTTGCGTATGCACTACGAGTCGCTGGCGTACTACGCGGACGGCAAGGAACGCGAGGTGTCTGTGATCCCCGGCGATGAAGAACACGCCTGCGTGGTGGTCTACGAACGGGAGATAGACGCCGAGCACGTGCGCCACCTGGGAGTGCTTGCGCGGATGCCCGCGAACGAGGTTGAGGCCGTGGTGTCCGCAGAGGGCAACCAGCCCTCAGGTCTCACCGAAACCGCGTGCGACGCGCTGGCGCAGTGCGTGGACAACGCAGTCACGTGGATGACGCAGCACCCGTCCTGCGCGACATGGCTTCGCTGGTTGTCGGACGCTGGGTTCGAATCCGCAATGCCCACCCACTCCGGCGGCGGGTTCGCCCAGCGTCTGTACAACCGGCTGGGCGAGGACGGCGTGCCACAAGAGGTTGACGCCGTTGACGCGCTGTTGCGCGAACCGGTCGCCGCGGTCACCGAAATGGAAGCCCCATCACGCAGCGCACCGGGCCGATGGGACCCTTGGATCACGGCGGTACGGTGAAGCTCAGGCAGAAACGGCGCGCCGCGTGAGGACAAGCCGGTCTTCGTGGGCGCGGTAGAAGCCTGACACGAATTCGCGGTCGGTGAACCCCCAGCGGTCGTAAAGTTTGATGGCCGCTTCGTTGACGGGGTCGACGGTCAAGAACACGTCGACGCCAAGCGCGTCTATCTCGGCAAGGAGCACGTCGAACAGCTTCGATCCGATGCTCTTGCCCCGGTGGGCCGTATCGACGAAGACCTTGTGCAAGCAGTACTGCCCGTCCGTGCAAGGGAACGCCAACACCGCGCCCGCGACCGCCTGATCCTCCACGGCGGCAAAGACGAGCGCATGCTCGGTCCACATGCGCCACACGTGTTCTCCGTCGGGGATGAATTCGGGATGGCGGTTATCCTTCCAGGCTTCACGGTCGAGTGCGGCGATGGCGAGGAAGTCGGCTGGGGTAGCTCGGCGAATATCCACGAGAACACTCCAAGGTTGCGGGGCAACAGCTAAGGCGAGTATACCCAATGGGTTCGGCCTCTTGCCACAGGACGCCCCCCGACAGGTCAGGGCAATCGTTCTTGGACGGAGTCACCAGACCGGTGAACGCGAAGGAGAGGGACAGAAGCGACAAACGGGGACTGCCAAGCGGTCGCGCCCCATTTTTGTCCTTCCCAGGGCAACAATGGGTGGCCGCCCCCGCTTATCGCGGCCTATGCGTGGGAGACTGAGACCCATTCAACAGCCACTCTGTCCCCCTTCTTGCGATTGCGAAGCTCACCACTGGGCGCGCGCGTAGAGGATGCTGTTGCCTTGCTTGCCCACGGGCGTGATGGCGTTCATCTCGCGGAGGCAGTAGGCCATCTGCTGCGCCAAGCGGCGGGTCATGCTGGACGCTTGCGCGATGTCGGCCGTGGTGAAGGGATCGGGCAGTTCGACGGGCAACAGGGCCGCGAAGTCCCGAGGCGTGTGAAACTCGCGACGCATGACCACGTCGAGAAGGCGCCGTTCCTTCGTAACCCACCCTCTGCGCCGCCATGCGCGGGTTGTGCCGTCACGCCACCGGGTTTCCTCCTCCTGTATCAAGAGCACCTCGAGTGAGAAGGTGTCTCGGCCCACGAGATTCGGGAGCGAGACGAGTTCCTCGAATACATGCTCGATGCGGCCTCGCTTCGGGGACTTGCGGCGCCCGATGGGCGTTTCGCCATCCGTGTCCAACCGCAGGATCCATTTCTCGGTTGCCAGCGGCAACACCAGGCGGACCGGGTGTGTCTCGGTCAGACGGTTCAGTTTGCGTTTGAGGCTCGAGAAGTTGCGGGTCTGGATTTCAATGAGGAGGTCGTCTCGGACGATATCCACGAGGTACCCGTCGACATGGACCTCGATCCGGTCGTTGGGTTCGGCGTACCACGTCTTGAGCGAGGCGTGGAGCGCCTTCTCGTTCAGTGTGCTGATGTGTGCGGATTTTTCGGACGGGTCAGCCATTCCGGTTTGCTCCCGAACATCAGTAAGTCACAGCGCGAGGCGTGAGTGCAAGCTGCGCGCTTGGAGGCCCCGCCGAGAGGCCGATTTGCTGGACACACACACCCCAAACGTGCGAGAATCACATTCAAGTGGAGAATATGGGCATGGATTCTGAACATCCTGAAATGGAACAACAGTTCGACCGTGTAGACGCGGACGCCGTGTGCGAGGCGTGCGGCACGGTCAATCCGCCCGGTACCCTCCTCTGTAAGGTCTGTGGGAACAACCTCCGCGACCAACGCCTTCGCCGGATGACCGGCGACGGGATCGCCGAAGCTGCCGTAGAACGGGTGCATCCCCGGCGGGCGTTGTCGGCGCTGTTGGCTATCATGGGGCTGTTGACCATTCTGTGGACCGCCCTGAATGTCTGGAACGGCAATATCGACCGGTGGATGACAGAGGGGTTCTCCGCCGCACAGTCCCGCGAAGGCGAGGATCCGACCGTGTTCTGGTACGGGGCCAAGGCGTCGGTGTACGACGAGTTGGTTGACGCGATGCAGCGGGACCCGATCACGCGGGGCGAGATGAACGTGGCGTTGGGCGGCCAGACGGCGAATTACTCGGACCTGACCGGACGTTACTTGGTGATGCGGTCGGGACGACGCCTCTCGCGGGTGGGTGAAGCGGCGGCGCGGCAGGTGGACGACAAGGTCTATTTCGTTGCCCTGCTGCCGGATGCCGAAGGTACGCAGATCCGCGGCGAGGCCACCTTGAGTGACAGCGGAACGTTGGAGACCAAGCTGGCCGGCGTCCGATCCCCAGAGGGCATCGAAGGCGGCTATGGATTTGTCGAATTCGACGAAGAGGTGGGCGGCTTGGTGTGTTTCGGGTCGACCTGGAATAGCGAAGGCAACGCCGTCACAGAATCGCACCTATTCCGCTTGCCTTAGGCAGTACCGGCCTGAGCGTCTGAGACGGCGGTATCGTCCGCCGCGAATTCCATCATAGCAAGTGAACAAGCGTGTTGTGCGCTCGCGGCGCACAGACGGCAACGTATGCAGGAGAACGAGTTGTCATGTCCGAATCCCGTCCCGGCTTGATCGGCAGACTTCGGGAACGCCTCACCAAAACCCGTAGCGGAATCGTGGACAATGTGCGCAAGGTGTTCTCCCGGCACACACGTATCGACGACGACGTGTTCGACGAGCTGGAGGAGATCCTGATCGGGGCCGACGTGGGCGTTGAAACGACGATGCAGATCGTCGAGGATCTGCGCGAGACGGCCAAGGAGAAACGGCTCGAAGACCCGCAGGACCTCTACGAAGTGCTGAAGGAGGAGCTTGTCGAGCTTCTTGAACCAGGCGATCACACGCTCGGCTGGAAGGCGGACGGACCCCATGTGACGCTGGTGGTGGGCGTGAACGGATCCGGCAAGACAACGACCATCGGCAAGCTGGCGTCGCATCTCACCGCCGAAGGGAAGACGGTGCTCCTGGGCGCGGCCGACACGTTTCGGGCCGCCGCGGTCGAGCAGTTGGCCATCTGGAGCGAACGCACGGGTGTTGCCATCATCAAGCATGGGGACGGCGCCGATCCGGCGGCGGTTGCGTACGACGCGGCCGACGCAGCCGACGCCCGAAAGGTGGATTGCCTGATCATCGACACGGCCGGCCGGCTCCACACCAAGGTCAACCTCATGGAAGAGTTGCGCAAGATCCAACGGGTCGTGGGCAAGCGGCTTCCGGGCGCGCCCCACGACGTGTTGCTCGTGTTGGATGCGACGACCGGACAGAACGGTCTGCAACAAGCCAAGCAGTTCACGGAAGCACTCAATGTGACGGGGATTGTGTTGACCAAGCTCGACGGAACCGCCAAAGGCGGCATTGTCGTCGCGATCCAGAGACACCTGGGCATTCCGATCAAACTCATCGGCGTCGGTGAGGGTGTGGACGACCTGCAGCCCTTCCAGGCGCGGGAATTCGTCGAAGCAATCTTCGCCTAGAGCAGTAGGCAGACGCCGAACCCAAGGGACGGGCCATGGGATTCGTGTACCAGTGCCCGAGAGACTACTTCGCGTTCTGGCACATCGCCGCGCGGTTGGGCGTGGGCCCGGTTCGCCGGTTCCTGGAACGTGCCCGCCGCGGATGTGGACCTGCCCCTATCCTTCTTGACGTAGGCACGGGCGCCGGGTCGAATTCGCTGCTCGCTGCCCGGGCCGGGTACCGGGTGCTGAGTTGCGACCTGTCGCACGCCAGCCTGCGGGAGCTCGGCCGCGTGGCCCGCCACGTCGGCATCGGCGACGGACTGTTGCCCGTGCGGTCCCAAGGCGGACGATTGCCGCTCTCGGACGGGTCCTGCGACGTAGTCCTCGCGTCGCACATCATCGAGCACTTGGAAGATCCGAAGAGATTCCTCGTGGAGCTGGCGCGGGTCCTGAGGCCGGGCGGCATTCTACGGATTTCGTGCCCGTCGCGGTTTCACGCCCTGCGCATCAGCCGCTGGCTGGGCGCGAACCTGGACCCGGCCGACCACCGCGTGCTGGGGTACAGCGGCGAAGAACTGGCGGACCTTCTTCCCAAGGGTCTGCGGATCGCGCGCACGACGCATCAGGGCCGGTTCCTGGAGAGCAATCTCGCAGACGCGCAACAGGTCGTCTCGCGCATGCTGGGGATACGCGCGAATCCGGTTGGAGATGCGGAAGCCGTGGAGGAAGGAAAGCGCCGGGTGGGTCTCGCGCCGTACGTGTTGAAGGAAGTCGTGCTGCTACCCGCCATAGCCGCGTGCATTGTCGAGAACGCGCTGTTGGTGTTCATGCCGGGCAGCATGATCACTGTCGAGGCGGTGCGGGCAGATTAGGACCTTTGTGATTCCTGCCACTCGGCCACAACCTTGGTCAGCACGTCGGGCCGGTCCGACAAGATACTGTCGACGCCCAAGTCCAGGTAGTGGCGAATCTCTTCAGGGGTGTCGACCGTGTGTATTTGGAATCGGACGCCTTTGGCGCGGATCGCCAGAAGCTCTTCCTTGGTGAGGTTGAACTCGTCCACCATGCGCCGCATGAGCGAGAGCACGTCGGCTTGGGGTTCGTAGGACGCCCAGGCCCCGTTGCGAAGGGCCTCGAGCATGGCGGCGCCGTTTTCGTAGTCGTAACACGTAGCGATTTCAGGGGCGAGTTCACGGGCGCGGTTCATGTGGGCCGGCAGGAATGACGCGAGCAGTACACGGTCTTCAGCGCCGACTTCCCTGATGTCGCGGACGACGGCGTCCACGATGCCGTCGAACCACTTGAACTCGATGAGGAAATGGGAATCGGGCACCGCTTGGAGCGCTTCCTTGAGGGTGGCGATGGTGATGCCCTTGCCGCGGTAGGGGAAGGTCTTCTCGCCATCGAGGCTGAGGTAGTGGCCCGCGTCCAATTCCTTCACCTCGGCAAGCGTCATCTCATTGATCTTGCCGGCACTGCCCGTGGTTCGCTCCACGGTTTCGTCGTGGAGCAGCACGACATGCCCGTCCGCCGTTAACCCGGCATCGGCCTCCAACAGAATCCCGGGCCAGCGTTTCGCCGCTTCCTTAAACCCTTCGACGGTATTCTCGGGCAGGACGAACGCCCCGGCACGGTGCGCGCCAAGAAGGAACTGACGCTGAAAGAACGGTTTGTCCCCAGGTTCGTCCGTTGAGGAACATCCGGCGATTGCCGCGAGCACGGCGAGAAGCACAATCGTGCCGACCAAGGATCTGATCATCGAGAGAAGCACCTTTCATCAAGCTGAGGACTGTGACCCGGCAGCACGGGTCGAGGGCAATGGTACCAGGATCCGAGGCGGACGGCAAAACGATGGGATGGCCTGTGGGCGAGGGCATGGAAAAAGGCGCCGGCCGAAGCCGGCGCCTTCCACTGCGCTACAAAGACTTAGCCCGATCAGGTGGCGCCAGACGTGCCGCCGACGATCGCCATCTCCTGGGTCACTGGGAACGTGTCGCCCGGATAGCGCATGAACGTTACGTGTCCGTCCATGAACAGAACGTTCGAGCCGCCGGGCACGTGGTTGAAGTCCTGCACGTTTGTGTTGAGGACGTCCCACATCACCGCCAGTTCCGACTGGGCCATGGCCGTGGCGGCCGGATTGTTGATGTCGGAAATGAAGAAGCGCTCGATGCCTTCCCGAAGACGATAGACGGTGACGTCGCCCACTGTCGGATGGCCAACAAGGGAGGCATCATCATCCGGGTTGGCAAAGAGCGGCGACAACAGACCGATGATGGTGGCCGGGTCCCCCGTCACGTAGTCGTTGTTCGGGACCGCGAACCCGATGTACGTGTACGACGCGTCGCCCTGGGCCGCAAACTCACCCGTGCCGTCCGTGTTGAGGTCCAGCGTTCCGTCGGCGCGGTACCAGCCGCCGCTACCGGCCGATCCCACTTCAAGCATGCTCTGGCCTTCAGGATCGGACGGACATACGAGTACGTTCACGTCGGTCAGATACTCGGGATACATGTCGATGGGACTGGGCATCCAGCAGACCTCGCCGGCTGCGGCGAGCGAAACCTTCGGCGGGAACTTCTCGCCCTTCGACTCGTTGGCATACATCTTGAACACGATGCCCATCTGTTTCAGGTTGTTCTGACACGATGCGCGGCGCGCGGCCTCGCGGGCACGGGCCAGGGCAGGCAACAAGATGGCGGCAAGGATACCTATGATGGCGATGACGACCAGCAGTTCGATGAGCGTAAAGCCCTTCTTTTTCGTGCGGTGTTTCATGACAATGGTCCTCCCTAACAGTTGCGGTTTCTGAATGGAATGCGGCGGTCGGAACAAAGGTGGAGCGCCCCATCTCCCAGAAACAGGATAGCACACATTTGTTAGGTTCGGGCTGGAAAATCCCCAATCTCTCTCGAGTCCGGGCTCAGATCCGCCGTGGCTCGTAATCCCTTGTCTGCTAAGCGATTGCGAACCGGTTGCCAATTTTGCCAAGGTCCGTGCCCCACCCGACCCGCCGTTCACGTGGCGCTTGGAGCAATGGGAATGCAAAACGCGGATGCTGGTGCTCAACGCAGCCGTCGGCACCGGCGACGAATGGACCCAGGACCGGCTCAACGCTGCCGAAGCCTACTGGGCCGAACGCGCGCACCTTGGCCGCAAGGTGTAACGCCTGGGTCCCATGCGCCACATCTTCGACCCGTCGTTCTCACCATTGCCCTGGCACAAGAGCTGGGCGGAGCATACGTCGGCAAGTGCATGCGAACTCGACGACGAGGGGTAGTGTGGGACCGGCGCCCCCGCCGGTCATCCCGTTCCGTTCTTGGCGTTTCCGAAGTAGGGTGTGTCGAGGCGCACCAGAGGTGCGGCGAGCACGCACCATCCTCGTATGCCCCGGCCGCCCCGCCGCACGACCGGCAAGGGCGCCGGTCCCACAAACATCAGGCGATGTTGGTCTACTCATACAGAGCAAACAGTGCCCTACGCCTGGCCGCGTCCTCAAGTACGTCGGTGTTGTCCGTGACGAGGTCGATGCTGCCAATGACGCGCTTCCCGGCAATGGCCTTGACGAGCGGGTCCTCGATTGCACTCACAATGGCCTCGGCATACCGGTCGCCCCAAATCACCGTGAACGGCCGGGTCCAGAACGGGGACGGCTCGCTCGGCAACGCGTGCGTCACGCCGAGGGCATTGTGCATTTCGGCCAACCTGCCGTAGGCCTTGGCCAGACCAGCGTCACGATCCTGCCATGACGACGCATGCAGTACACCGGTCAGAGCGGGCAGCAATGTCGGCGCGCACGGCAGGTCCGCAAACGCGCGCCCGAACCATTTCGCGTAGGGCGGGTACACGCGTTCCATCAAGAACGCCAGCCGCATGATGTCGCGAGCCAATCGCGACGCGATGATGGCGGACCCCGCCTCGTCGCCCGCCGACCCGGCGCGCCCCATCAGGTGCTCTTCCTGTCCGATGCGCTTCCAGCAGGATGCCAGCACATAGAGCCAAACATCGTGGGGATACCAGCCGAGCCGCTCTCGAATCGCGCCAAGTCCAAGGTTGTCGCAAAACACCTTCCCGGCGGATATGGACCGAAGCTTCTGCCAGGGAAGCGTAAGCCAGTCCGCGGGCGAAAGCGGCTCCCGGATGTCGATGCCCATGTACCCGTCGAAGAAACTGCTGAGCGTGAACAACTCGACGCGGTGGTTCACGCGTCCCGCGCCGGTCGTCTGGAGCATCTGGACCCCGTTGTTATCCACGTCCGGTTCCGACCAGTTGGTGGGGTATCCCATGACGGATTCGGGCAGATGCTCCGCGAGCACACTCCGAATCGTCTCGCCCTGCGCGTCCAGATCAGGGCCGTCCAGGAACAGCATCACGCGCGGTCCCCAGTGGTGGTCCCGCGACATGGCGTCGTCGAACCCCAACACCTCCGACCCCGGCCCGATCAGCCCGGCGCTGTATTCCAGGCCGGGTAGATGCCGGTCGAGGATTGGGGCCACGGCCTCGTTGAACAGCCGCTCCGCCAGTTCGAGGCCGGGGACGAACTCGGGCCGGCTGTTCTCGGTTGTTTGCATGCTCCATCTCATCCTGTGCGGCGAGCACGTGTTGCCCCAATTCTGTTCGGGCGCAACATATCACAGGGATTGCGGAGGAACAACTAAAACCGGGGGCCCAAGCCTCTCAGGCTTGGGCCCCCGGTGCATATGCGTCTGGTTGCGCGTCTACCGGAAGGACTTCGTCATGTCCTCGTTGTCCTTCTTCACCACCTTCTTCTCGAACGTCGACTCAGCCGCAAGTTGCTTCAGCTTCTGCTCGTAGGCCGCGGCATCGATGGGGACGTGGACGGTTTGGTCGAGGGTGGCCGACATGAGCATGGCGTTGGCCATTTCGACGGAGTAGATGCCGTCTTCGGCGGGCGCGATGAGGTCTTCGCCGTCGAGGATGGCGTTGATGAAGTTCTGGGTGATGACGGAGTGGCCCGACTCGGAATCCTTCACGGGAATCTCGATGTTCCAGGTGTCGGGTTTGTCGAACCCGCCCGGCGCGGTCTCACGGAACTCGCGCACGCTCTGTTCCGTGCGCACAATGGTGATAGCGCCGTTTTCGTAGATGAGCTTGCCGCGGTCGCCGACGATTTCGAGCCGGTCGGTGCCGGGGGCTTCGCCGGTGCTGGCGATGAAGATGCCGGTGGCCCCGTTGGGATACTGGAAGTACGCGGTCACGTCGTCTTCGGTCTCCATGGCGTGGTACTTGCCGAATCCGCAGAAGGCGCGCACCTTCGACGGCATGCCGCACATCCACTGGAACAGGTCGAGGTTGTGGGGGCACTGGTTGAGCAACACGCCGCCGCCTTCACCTTCCCACGTAGCGCGCCAACCGCCCGAATCGTAGTACGCCTGCGTGCGGAACCACGCGGTGACCACCCAATTCGTCCGCAGAATCTCGCCCAATTCGCCCGACGCGAGAATCTTCTTGATGCGTTTGAAGTAGGGATTGGTGCGCAACTGGAACATGGCCGAGAAGACGCGGTCGGTCTTCTTGTACGCGGCAATGAGGCGTTCGCAGTCGGCCTTGTGTACGGAGATCGGTTTCTCGACCAGCACATGAAGCCCTTGCTCGAAGGCGTCGATACCGATGGTGGTGTGATCGTAGTGCGGCGTGGCGATGAGGACCGCGTCCACCTCGCCCGACCGGATGAGTTCTTTGCTGTCGCTGAAGGTCTTGATTCCATCGAAATCCTTCAGGCGCTCGGCGTCGACATCGCACACGGCTGTGAGCGTGCAGCGGTCGATCTTGCCTTCCCGAAGGTAGCGGCTGTGGGATGTCCCCATCCCGCCTACGCCAATGATGCCCAAACGTACGGCGTCCATGTCTCGTTCTCCCTCGCTCGAAGTGGTTTGCGTTGTACAGGATGCAAGCGTAGCAGATGGCTGGGGCGAAAGGGTAGCCGCCGCTGGATCACCCCACTTTGCATTAAAAAGTTGTGCCGAATACCCCCATTCCGCTATTGTATCTCGCGGTGAAAACGCGTTCTGAGGTGCATATGAAGGCTATTCTCGCGACGGAAAACGGACTGGTATTCGAGGGCAACGCGGTCGGCGCCGAAGGCGAAGCGACCGGCGAACTGGTGTTCAACACCAGCATGACCGGATATCAGGAGATTCTGACCGACCCGTCCTATGCCGGACAGGTCGTGACGATGACGTATCCGCTTATCGGCAACTACGGCGTGAACCCGGAAGACGTGGAATCGCGCAAGCCTTTCGTGGAAGCGTTCGTCATGCGCGAGTGCTGTTGGGAACCGAGCAATTACCGGTCGACCCAGCCCTTGCCCGAGTATCTGAAAGAACACGGCATCGTCGCCATCGACGGCGTGGACACACGCAAGATCACCAAGATGCTGCGGACCGAAGGCGCGAAGAAATGCGTCATCAGCACCACCGATCTTGACCATGATAGCCTCGTGCAGAAGGCCATCGACTCCCCGGACATGGCGGGTAGCGACTATGTGAAGGCGGTGTCGGTCGACGAGCCCTACGAGTGGAATCCCGAGCTGAAGGGCAAGTACCGGGTCGTGGCCTTTGACTACGGCATCAAATACAACATTCTCCGCCTGCTGGCCGATGCCGGCTGCAGCGTGGTGGTCATGCCGGCAACGGCGACCGCAGAGGATGCGCTGGCCCAGAATCCCGATGGCTTCTTTCTGTCGAACGGTCCCGGCGACCCCGCGGCGTTGCCGTACATCTACCCGACCGTCCAGGGCCTGTTCGGCAAGAAACCCATCTTCGGCATCTGCCTGGGCCACCAGATTCTGGGGCACGCGCTGGGCGGGACCACGTTCAAGCTGAAGTTCGGCCACCGGGGCGGCAACCAGCCCGTCATGCATCACGACACGGGGAAAGTGGAGATTAGCGCCCAGAACCACGGGTTCGCGGTCGACCCGGATTCCATCGACGCCGACAAGGTGCGTATCACCCACACGAACCTGAACGACGGATCCGTGGAAGGTTTGGAACACACGGAACTGCCCATCTTCAGCGTGCAGTACCATCCCGAAGCCTCGCCGGGTCCCCACGACAGCCGCTACCTGTTCGCCAAGTTCACCAAGGCGATGGACGAGTGGCGCGGCTAGGATTCCGTCCGCCGAACACCACGTGACCGACAGCGCCGAACCTCGGGAGAATCGGGTGTGACACAACCGACTTTCTCCATCGTCGTTCCCGCATACGACGAAGAGCAGTACCTACCCAAATGCCTCGACGGCATTGACGCCGCCGCAGCGTATCTGGGCGAACCGGTCGAAGTCATTGTGGTGGACAACATGAGCCGCGACCGGACGGCGGCGATCGCGCAGGAACAGGGCGCGCGCGTGGTGCGGGAAGAGGCCAAGTGTCTGGCCAAGATTCGCAACAGGGGCGCGGCCGAAGCCCAGGGCACCTACCTCGCCTTCATCGATGCGGACAGCATCATGTCAGAGAAGATGCTCGTGCGGGTGAAGCAGGCGCTCGACTCGGGCGGGTTCGTCGGTGGCGGCGTGGCGAATGTCCGCGCTGACCGGATTTCGCTGGGGATTCTGTGCAGCGCCATGGTGTTCTTCCCCGTGGCCCTGTGGGCCATGCGCGCGTCGTGCGTGATGTTTTACACCACACCGGAAGCGTTCCGCGCGGTCGGCGGATTCAACGATGAACTCCATTCCGTGGAGGACATTGATTTTGCGAACCGCTTGCGCGCTATGGGGAAGGAACGGGGACTGCGGTACAAGAACATGCTGCGGGCGCATGTCACCACGTCGGCGCGGAAGTTCGACGAGTTTGGCGACTGGTTCCTCGTGCGGCGGCCGTGGGTGATTATCAAAGCCCTGCGCAACGATCCCAAGACCGCCCACGACATCTGGTATCGTTCTCGCCGGTAGAACTGAACGGACCGCGTCCACGGATCGAACCCCATGGACGCGGCCTGCCCCTCCCGTGTACCAAATCCTGTTAGTCACACTTCTCCTTATCGGGCAGCGCCTGACAGATGAAGTCGTTGATCGCGGACATGAAGTCGAAGGGCTCCTCTTCTTCGCAGGCCCGGATCGGCATCGGTTTCACGTGGCTAGCTGGTTGAATATGTCTCATGGTCCTTACCTCCTTGCGCTGCGCGCTTCCACTGACACCCGGTGGCACTCCGCCGGGCACCCTCCTCTAGAGCAACCGCAATGCCATGTTTGACGATCCGCACCGCAATGTCCTGCTCCAAAAGACCTTAGAGCAGCACGTCGTACTCATCCTTCGCCTCCGAATCCCGTCACTCCGGCAAGCATCCGTCACAATGCCCGGCGATCCGGCGAAGGATCGTCCTGTATGATGACAACATTAAGAACGGAGGTCGGAACCACCTTGCAGTCACCGGAACACCATCGCCCGGACGAACACGAACTGCGCGCGGCCGTGATCGCGGGCGACGCCGCGGCGTGGCGCGTGTTGTACGACGGGTGTTTCGACTTCCTCTACGCCTACGTGCTCTATCGTGCGGACCGGAACCGCGACCGGGCGGAAGTCGTCGTGCAGGAGGTGTGGGCCGTGGCGGTTCGCCGCATTCGGCGCTTCGACCCGGACCGGGCGGCGTTCCGGACCTGGGTGCGCGGCATCGCCGACAAGGTGCTGGCGAACCATTGGCGCCGGTGGGCGCGGCGGGACCGAACCGAGCAGCCGCTCCCGACCACGGCCGACCAGACCTTGACGGCGCGCGAGAACGGCCCGCGTCGGCTTGAGGAATCGGAACTGCTGGCCGTCGCGCTCGAGGCCATGCCGGACGGCTACCGCGAGGTGTTGACCGGAAAGTACTGGGAAGGCCTGACCGTGGCGGAACTTGCCGAACGAACCGGCGACTCGGCCAAGGCGGTTGAATCGCGACTGACACGGGCGCGGGCCCTCTTCAAGAAGGTACACGGCGAACTGGGGTCCGGCGCCTGAGGCCGAACCGACGGAGACGGATGCGATGGATGACCAGAACGAACGCTTGGTGGACGGGTTGGAACGCTTGCCCGAAGCCGCGTTGGACCGGGCAGGCGCCCCTGATGAACTGCGGGACGCCCTGCGCACTTCGACAGCGCGTGCTGTCCGTGGTCGGGCGCGTCGGCGGCGCGTGGCCTGGTGGTCGGGCGGTCTGGCGGTAGCGTACGCGGCGGGACTGTGGACCATGACCTTGGCGCCCCCCGACCCGGGCGCCCCGGTGCAGACGAACGACCCGCCTGTCCACGAAGTACAGCCAGCAGGTGAGGTGGTTGAGACGGTTGTGCCCGAAACGCTGCCACGCATCACGGTAGCCGCGGTGCGCGACCCGGAGCTGTTGGCGCGCACCATCGGCATGGCGCAACCGAATGAGAAGGCGCGCTTGTTGCGCGATGCAGGCGACCTCTATCTGGACGGGATGGGTGACATTCGGCGCGCGACACAATGCTACCGGCGCGCGTTACGCGAAGAGAATCAAGACGTGGAGTACGCGGCGGGTACGGATCACGGAACGTGGCTCTACCTATCGCTGAAGGAACAGTGGAACGAGGAGACGCATCATGCGAATGACACGATCTAGCTTGGCCCTGGCACTGCTGCTGACTGTGGGCGTGGCGTGGGCGCAGGAACCGGAACACGAGGCCCACGAGGAGCCCGGGGGGCTGAGGGGAGAGCTTGAGGCGCTTGAAGGCCTTGAGCCGTTGCCAGATTTCCTGCCAGAACTCATCGAGATCGCCATGATGCACAACCCCGAGGTGTTGCAGGCCAAGGCGGCTCTGGCCCAGGCGAAGGCCGACCTGTATCGGGCGCAACTCGAGGTTGCACGTGAAGTGACGTCGCTGGCGGCTGAGCGCGATGAGTTGCGCAGGCAGGCCGAGCGGTTAAGTGCCATGGTCGCCGAGGGCATTGCGCCCAACGAACCGAAGCAGAAGCACCGGGCCTCCCTCGCGCAGCTTGAAGCCGAGCTGCGGTATGCCGTCGGCATTGGATTCCCCATACCGATGGAACCGCCCTTCATGGAAGAGCACCGGGAGCACTTCGAACCTGAGATGATGCGTCCTGTGGCGCGGCCGGGGCTCGATACAGTACCCAAGGAGATGGCCGAGGTGCTCGCTTCTCCCGTCAGCATTGAATTCGACGAATCGGTGACGCTGGAGGAGATGCTTTCATTCGTTTCAGAGTACCAGAGCATCAATATCGTCACCGAACTCGACGTGGGCGAGATAGACTTCAAGATGTCGATTGACGATACGCCCCTGCGGGACTACCTGACAGCGCTCACCGACCAGTGTGAAATGCTCGCCTTCGTGATTCGTGACTACGGTATTTTGGCAACGACGCGGGAGCGCGCGATGCGGATTGACGCCCCGGCCATTCCCGAGAATCTGCCGCTGCTCAAGATGGAACACCACGAGTAGCTGGCCGGCCTTCGTTGAACGTGGAGCAAGTGTGGGGCCGGCGCCCTCGCCGGTCTGTCCGACCCTTCCGATCCGACCGGCGGGGGCGCCGGTCCCACA